>CANETI010000200.1 GCA_947440715.1 Planctomycetota bacterium
ATAACGGTATGCTTGGGTCATCGTTACCGGGACGGCATCACGATATCATTTTAGTGACGGTGATTGCTTTGCGCACACTGATCTGGAGTGGTGACGCCAGTGCGTGGGACAATATCGCTTGGTTATTATTCGTTGGCGTCGCTTTAATCGCGCTGCTGGTTGATGCGTGGCGTGGCCGCTTATTGGCCTGGCGATTCGGCATCGGTGGGATGATCGCTACGGCATTGCTGCTAATCTTATTACCCGCCGCATTAACCGCACCATTCCCCTCAACTGGTATGAGTTTATGGGGCATGGCAGTGGTACATTTAGGTTTCGCCGCCTATGTCCTACAAATTCTTGCTGGCCGCGAACGCTTAGCGTTTGGTGCAGTGATGGGAGCATTAGTGGTGGAATGCACGATCGCACTGGGGCAATGGTGGTGGGTGCTCCCTGGGATGACCGCCGCATTAACCACTGGCGATGCCAATGTCATGGCTTTGGAAAATGCCCATGGCGATTTAGCCGAGCGTCTCGCTAACGGAGGAATTTTCGGCACCTTCACCTTGGCCAATACCTTAGCCGCTTTTTTATTATTAGTTGGTATCCCATTATTCGGTATCGTCTGGCACGCACGTCACCACACCCAATTAATTGCCGTCGCCATCCTTCTGCTGGTCATCGTTATTGCTGTTGGAACGGCGAGCAAAGGTGCCGCTGTCGCGTTGATTATCGCAGCAGTTCTGGTGTGGACATTACGCATGACGGGACGTTGGCGATTGGTGCCACTCATTGGCTTAGTGCTATTCGGGATTATCTGTGCCGCTGTTCCACAAATACGCCACCTTGGCGCGGCGAGTGCCCAGGTACGACTCGGTTATTGGCAAGGCGCGACGACCTTAATAGCAGAAGCGCCGCTGCTCGGCCACGGCCTCCACAGTTTTGCCGCGCACAGTCCTCGTGCCATGCCGGTAGACGCAGAGCCAACTCAGCATGTCCATAATGATGTGTTGGAAACCACGGTCGATGGCGGTTTATTCGCCGGTTTAGCTTTAGTCCTGCTGCTGCTGTGGACAGCCAGGACACGTCCACCATCGGTGTTAGCGACGACGAATATTCCTGATGTCACCACTGCTGAGCGCGATAAACGCTCGTTTCACGCCAGCTGGCCGCTATTGCTGGCATTTCCGTTCTTTTCCGCGCTCGGCATGCTTCATTCAAATATTGGCTGGTGGCCTGGTGGCGGTGACGATACGTGGTGGTTATGGCCCATCATCCTCGCTGCAATTTTTATGGGTATCACTATTCTCTTTACGCGAATCCCGTCGCCACCCCAGTGGACTTTCCACGTGGCACTTGCCGCATTCGCCTTACATAGTCTCGTCGATTTTAATCTGCAGAGCCCGCCGATTTGGGGAACGTTTATTATAATCGCACTGCTCGCTGGTGGACGTGTGTACGCAGTGGGTGTGTGTAACATCAGTCGCAGCGTGGTCACCGCGTTAGTGCTCGGATTAATCGTCAGTGTGGTCATCGGCATCAAATTAGACGCCGGGCGAGGCCCCCTCACCCAAACAACGTCGATCGCATCTACCGGGCATCAACTCTACCACATCGCCAATCAATGGCCTGCTCGTCTTGATATGGCCATGGATGTGGTGAGCCATTTACCGCCCAGCGGTGAGCGCCTACGATTATCATCAGACTTACACCAACGTTATCCCTGGAACGGTTCCGTGCTGGAATTCCTTGCCCAGGATACCGCCGCGACTGGTGATTATAACGAAGCCATGATTCACATGGAAAAAGCCGTTACTCTTGCACCAGCACATATTCCACGGCGTAAAAGATTTATAGACCTCATGACCATCGTGGCAGAGGTTCAACCCAGTCAGAAAAATAAATTGCAGCAACGGATCATAGCTGAATCGAAACGGATTGAGGAATTAAAATTAATCGTTCATCCTAGGAATCAGTAGGTGTTAGAGAGTCCGGCCTGAGAGTCCGGAAGTCCGGACTTCCGGACCGAACTCTCTGACCGGACGCGTCAAGTTTCCCCATCCAACCACCGCCGCAACAAGATCGCTGCGGACTTAGCATCCACCTGTCCCTTAGTGGCTGGCCATTTACCTTCTTCTTTTAATAATTCTTCCGCTTCACTGGACGAGTAGCGCTCATCTACTTGATGCACCGTGAGCGAACACACTTTCGCTAATTCTTTCACAAAATCTTTTACCCAACGCACGTTGCCACCGGCATCACCATTGGCATGCAGTGGTAGACCGATGACCAATGCTTCCACTCGTTCACGCAGAGCTAACTGCGCCACGATAGCAGCCGCTTTGGCATCGGTTTCACGCGGAATAAAGCCAAGTGGCCGCGTGCTAATACCGAGTTCGTCGCACGTCGCAATACCAATGCGCACCCGACCGTAATCAATTCCCATGAGTCGTTGCGGTGCGCGTGCCATGCTTGGTTTATCGCAGGTCGCCGCACAGTTCCAAGTGCTGTATTCAGACAGCGGCGGCCAAATTCTTGAATAACGCTATGACGGCTTCATTCCCTTACCTCATTTCCGCAATTCTACTGCTTATTTAGGCGGATATTTGTTATTCTTTACCACCTTTGGTTTTGGTCTCTTTGGCATTAAACACACCTTCTTTCCCCCCATTCAAATGGGCTGGCACGATAATGGTTTTGCCTTTAATCTCGAGTTGTTTAACGACTGCTACTTGAGCATCAATTTGCCCACCAGGTACCGCATTCCCGCCTTCAATAAATTCACCAAAGGGTCGATCCTGTTTTTCAAGATATTCTTTAAGTTTAGATTTCATGGTTTTAAGCTGAGCAGAAAATTCGGGACTTGCTGCAAGATTCTTCATTTCATCGGGATCCTGACGTAGATCATAAAGCTGATCTTCATCAAAGAATCCAGGGTGAGTCGCGCCGCGCAGCATATACGGGCTCATCAGTTTAGGTAATTCCTGCGGTTTCGCTTGGTGAATCATTTCAAGCCTGTCTTTGGTATAACGGGTAGCGATGTACCTCCAGTCCTTAGTCATTACTGCGCGTAGGTTGTCGATCTCAAAATATAATGAGTCGCGCCACTGATCAGTCGTTCCGGTCTTAAACAGCGGCGTCAGGTCACGCCCATCCAGGTGGTACCCCTCAGGCACCTTAGCCTTGGCCAGCTCAAACCACGTCGGTGCCAGATCGATACTTTGTACCAATTCAGCGCACGTCGATCCGGCAGCAATTCCAGCAGGCCAGCGCATGAGCATCGGTATCTGACAGGAGTCACGTGCATATAATGACGACTTTAAAGTACTGCCGTGATCAGGAGCAAAAACGATCAGGGTATTTTGTGTCAGTCCTAAAGCATCAAGTTGGTCAAGTAACACCCCTAAATTCGAGTCAATCCAAGCGATGCCAACTTGGTGATCATCAGTCATACCCAGAGCCTTAGTTTTTTCTAACACGTCCTGACGCCGCTTAAGCCAAACCGGATCAGGCTTTACCTGTCCCGCTCCGGTAATGTCCGGATGATCCATGTCCTTTCTCCATGAGTTATCTGGTCCGTGCAGCAACGTTGGACAATAATGTAAATAGAACGGCTTGGCTTTATTTTGCGCGATAAATTTCAGCGCCGCTTCTGCCATCCAATCGGGATTATGTACAGCATACGGATCATTCAGATTAGCATGCATGACATGGTCAGCCCAGGTGAAGCCTCGTTGCTGAATTAATTGACTAAGAATCAACTCATACTTCTGAAAAATTGCATCCGCTTCTGGACCAGACTTGAGATTCATGCGCTTGAGTTTTGTGTTCAATTCGGTGGCAAACGGCTGTTGATCAAGATCAGGCCCAACGTGAAATTTTCCCACAAACCCAGTGACATAACCGGCATCGCTCAAGACGCGACCGACATTCATGTTATCAGTTTCGAGACACATGTTGAAATCGATAAAACCCTGCTGACCCGTGGGCGCGGCAGCGAGATATTCCTTACTGTACGAATTCCCAGCGTAACGCCCGGTCAGGAAAGCGTAACGCGACGGCGTGCACACCGTGTGCGGCACATAAGCTTGGGTAAATTTCATGCCTTCTTTTGCCAAGCGGTCGAAATTGGGCGTGTATAAAGTCCCAGGCTTGGCGAAGGGCCCGCACTCAGCCAGATCCTGATCGTCAATTAAAAAAACAATGATGTTAGGCCGTTCGGCGGCAAACATAAAATTACTGATAAATGCCATGATCACAGCGAAGCGGAGTAAAATCATATTATCCTTCTATTTTGGACTCAATACCTCGATGAGCATCATCGAGGTATTGAGACTCAGTGAGTGTGCCGTCCAGAGGCGACTGCTCTTATTGGGGATATAACACGAAACTAAGATTCGTTATGGAATGAAAGGGAATTCGTATGAGATACTTCAGATAAGAGTGAAACATTTTATTCGTAATATTTCATTGGTTAATCGTAATTACGGTTTGCTTGGCGCTTTGTCGCTGATGACCCGAATTTGAATATTGCGAAAGCGCACCTGATGTGGTCCTAATCCTTGCTTTGGTTTGACTCCGTGCACTTGCAGTCCAATGCGTCCGCTACCATACGCTGCTTGTTGTTCTGCGTTCAGGATTAAATCAGCAACCGGTTTGTCGCGTATCCAGGTTTGAATATGAGGACCCACTGCCAAAGCGCGAAACGATGTCCATTCGCCTATGACCAAGGGAGCAACGGGAGGATTGGTGCCTGATTTGGGGTCTTGCATCCATCCTTTAAGTCCTTGGCCGAAAATAAAACCCGTGGCTCCACCATCGGCAATTTCTATTTGAGGCCCGGTCAAGCTACCGCCAAGCTTGTCACCAGCCAGAACGGAACGTATTTGTACGCCGGTATTCAATTCAGCATTATCAAGTCTCACTTCAAAGGTCAGCTCAAAATCGGTGAAGGTTTCATCGGGACATAAAAAAGTCGTCGTGCTATTATTAGCATACGTTCCAATAATTGCACCATCTTCGACACGGTAAGTTGCATTGCCACTTTTTACACTCCAACCTGTGAGAGTAGTGCCATCAAATAATGACCGCCAGGGATTGGGCTCGACGGAAGCAGCAGAGTCAGCGGCATGACTGAATAGGGTCGCGGCAAGAATCACAAACAGGATACGCAGCATGGTTAACCTCAGCAGATGAGACGATGATATAAAATTGTTGGCCTGATTATTAATCCCCGGCCTCAATGCAGCGTTTGTAAATAATCAACCAACGAGGCAAATTCGCGTAACGTCAGCGCATTCACCAATCCTTCCGGCATCATTGATCGTGGCCGTAGTCCTTCTTTGACCACCTCACTGGTCGCGACGG
>CANETI010000201.1 GCA_947440715.1 Planctomycetota bacterium
GCGATGCCGGTATCGTCACCGATTTTATCACGATACGCGTAGACTTCCCAACCTAAGGCGGCGGCATCGGCTTCTTTAAACATCCAGGCGCGATGATCGCGTAATAAAACGGCGGCATCCGTACCCTGAAAGGTTTCACTATTGGCATCAAATGAATTTGTCAGTGTGGCATCGTACATAAACCGACGATCGTCTGGGAAAGATAATACGCATTGCACGGTATCGTGCACTTGTCGCCCGTCTTCCCATCCTAATACGCCACCAAAACCACTGACGGAAACCGGTAATTTTTTCAAGAACCAACTAGCGATGTCTAATTGGTGGATGCCAATTTCGCCCATCAGACCTGGGGTAATATTTTTTTGTAAACGCCAATTCAGTGCTTTTTGTCGCTCATCGCTCGCCGCCGCTTTTTTCCAACTGGTACGACGATGCCAATGACCTTTACCTTGGGTAATTTTACCCAAGGCACCGGTACGAATGAATTTTTCGACATGTAAATGTTGTGGGTTGGTACGTTGTTGCAAACCGCTGTGAAAGATTTGACTAGTCGCACCCTGAGCTGCTTTGGCGATGGCGCGTGCATCATCAATGGAATGTGCTAATGGTGCTTCGCAGTACACATGTTTGCCGGCTTGCAGCGCAGCGATGACTAAATCTTTATGTAAGTGCGGTGGCGTGGCGATCCACACGGCTTGAATTGATTTATCATCAAATACTTGCTTGGTCTCAAGTACGGCCGTTGCCTTAGGAACAATTTCCAGCGCACGTCGATGGGCATTTTCATAATGGTCACATACCATCCGTACATCCGCACCAGGGGTATGGCTGAGCGCGGTCAATAATGCGCGACCTTGTTCGCCTAAACCAATCACGGCACAGGTGACGGGTGCCACATTGGCATCATCCGATTTAGGTTTATTGCCGACGAATTCTTCCGCGTATATTGGTCGATCGCTCATGAATAAACCAAGTGCCAGTAATGAACCGGCATTGATTATATGGCGACGACCAAAAAGAGGGGCGTCAGGGATTGGCGAAGGATTGGATGGCGTTGTCATGAGAGAGGAAAGATCCTTGAGCGTTTAATACTACTACTGATACGAAGAACAGGTCGTGATATTGTTTCGCAAGTTAGTGAAATCGTATTTACAGCATACTACCAACTGCTTAGGGGTGCTAGGACCAAGGAGTAATTGATCGGCCTTAGTGGCATCAGCGTTTGATACGTATGTTACGGTAAGACACCGTATCATTATGTCCGGCGAAACCAAAATGGCCTTCGGTGCGGTCTTTCCCTGGATGTGGCTTATTCGCTAAGGTGTCGGTGATCTTGGATAAATCAGTGGAGAGAATTTGCGTGCCATTGAGTTCCACCGTGATGGTCGATCCGCGCACGTTGACGATTTGGTAATTCCAAGTGCCAGCGGGATATTGGTAGCCCCGATGTGCGGCCGCCATGCCGTAGGCTGATCCGTGATACTGACGGGCATCTAATTTGGCGTATTTAGGATCTTCGCTATCGAGTGTTTGGAGTTCGCACATGCCAACATAGGCGGTGTCGCCTTGTCCAGGGTAGCGTAAAGCCAGTCCATTATTTGAACCGGCCGGGATTAAAATATCGAGCGACACGGTGAAGTCTTGATAAACGGCGCTGGTGTAAATGGTCCCACCTTTGCCTGCTAAGCAGCTAATGGCGCCATCAGCAATAGTGTAATTTTCAGTCGGCCCTTTCCAGCCGGTGAAATCCGTACCGTTAAAAATAGCTTCAAAGCCATCATTAGTTGGCACAGGTTTATCGGGGCCATTTTGACGTAAAATAGTAACTGCTTCGGATGGCGCTATTTCGCGAATGATGACATTGCGCCAGGAAATTTCGCCACCGTGGGTTTGTAATTGAATAGGGCCTGTGCGTGGCACCGGGGATTTGCGGTCAAAATAATTTTCCAAACGTGCGTGATCAACGACCTGTTTGTCATTAAGCCACACGCTAACGCGTTCGCCAACCATGACGATGCGAAATGAATTCCATTCACCGAATGGTTTATCGGCTAATACTAAGGGATCTTTGCCTGCGGCGTCTTTGCTATTGTTCCATAATCCGCCCGAACCTTTGTCTGCGCCAATTTTGAAGTTTTTCTCTAGGGTGACATCCCAAATCTGCACTTGCGGTACGCCGCGTAAATAAACGCCACTATCGGCACCGGCTACGGTTTTGTAATCCAGACGTAATTCAAAATCACCATAATCTTTGTCGGTGGTCAGGTACAAACCATTACCGTCATTAATTAAAACGCCATTTTCCGCTCGCCAATGCGCTTGAATATCTTTTAAACTAGCGGCTTTTTTCTCGGCAAATTTTTCTGGCGACAGAGCGCGCCATTTAGTTGGGGCTTCCGTGCCCAATCCCCACCACCCGTTTAGATCCGTGCCATTAAATAGTGGTGTAAACCCAGCGGGCAGTTCTGCTGTGACGGCAGGGACCGCCGCCTGAGCGAGTAATAAAATCATTAGAAAAGAGAGGTTGTATCGCATGATGTTTAATACCATGGCGAAAGATCCGGCGTTGTGTGGGTTGATAGGGGGGTATGCCGTTCTTTCGTCTCACGTGTGTGTGACAACTGTGACTGAAAAGTCAAATTGCTGGCAGGCAGCGCAATCAAGTAACGTCAGGCTGTGAACAGTGGGGGATTATCCATGGCTTCAGTTGTGCGTGTTTTAGTAATTGGCTGCGGAAATATGGGGCGTTCGCATGCGAAAGCTTATCACGAATTAGCGGGTTTTCAGATTGTCGGTTTGGTGGCGCGTGGCGACAGCAAGCACGCGGTCGATAAAGAAATCGGTGGCGGCCATGCCTTATTCGACGATTGGCAAATCGCGTTAGCGCAAACGAAACCTGATGCGGTATGTATTTCAACTTATCCGGACACTCATGAAGCCATTGCTTTGGCGGCATTTGCGGCTGGATGTCATGTGTTCACTGAAAAACCAGTGGCGCCCAGTGTTGTTTCGTGTGAGCGCGTGATCGCGGCTGCGCGCACCGCGAAACGGCAATTGGTCGTTGGTTATATTTTACGGCATCATCCATCATGGCAGGCATTTATTCATGAAGCGCAACAATTGGGAAAACCGTTGGTCATGCGCATGAATCTTAATCAGCAAAGCAATGGTCGGATGTGGGATGTTCATCGCAACTTAATGGCGTCATCGTCACCGATGGTTGATTGCGGAGTGCATTATGTCGATGTCATGTGTCAAATGACCAAGGCGCGGCCATTACGGGTTTCCGCCATCGGTGCGCGGTTGAGTAATGATTTGCCTGAGGGCATGTATAATTATGGACAATTACAGGTCAGCTTCAGTGATGGTTCTGTTGGTTGGTACGAAGCCGGTTGGGGGCCGATGATGAGCACGGCGGCGTTTTTCGTTAAAGATGTCGTCGGTCCAAACGGCGCTGTCACCATCGAAGCGGGTGATAAAATCGATAAAAACGCCAGCGATGACGTTGGTTCGCACACCGCGACCAGCGCGCTGCGCGTCCACCACGCACAGTTGGATAGTAATAACGCCTTCGTGAAACCGGATCGTTTGATCACCTTAGCAGATGAACCCGATCACGATGAATTATGTAAGCGCGAACAGGTGTATTTTCTCGATGCGATAACTAAGGGAATTGATCTGACCGCGCATTGGTCTGCTGCGCGTGATAGTTTAGCGATTGTTTTAGCCGCCGAACAATCAATCAAAACGGGTCAGGTCATCAGCTTGTGAGCGCGTGCACACCAGTTGCGGTTTGCAGTTAATTCTCTTTTGTTTATTTTTGCTTAATCAGAGAGGTCATGATGGAACCAGCTACGCCATTTATTCAATCCCGCTTGTCGGTGTTGTTTTTCTTCCAGTTTTTTATCTGGGGTGCGTGGTATTTGACCGGTTATCGCTACATGATTGCGCATGAGATGTCTCATAATGCTTTTTGGCTCTATACCGCTAGCCCGCTCGGGGCAATCGTGGCGCCGTTCTTTTTAGGATTGTGTGTTGATCGTTTCTTCAATGCCGAAAAAGTATTAGCCGTGTGTTTTATCCTTGGTGGTGCCATCATGTGGTGTCTGCCGTGGATTGGTGATATGGCGGGGACGCCAGTTATGGTAGTCAATGTCGGTGATGTTGAGCAAGTTGAGAAGATTGCTTATTACACGCTGACCATTGCGGGAATTACGCTGGCAAAAAGTACGTGGTTTAATTTGGGTATTTTTGCACATATGTTGTGCTTCATGCCAACGCTGGCATTAACAGCAGCTTTGGCGTTTCGTCATTTACCACGTGGTAACGATCAATTCCCCTTGGTGCGTTTATGGGGCACGATGGGCTGGATTTTTGGCGGTTTGGTCTTGGCGTTTGGTTTTACCGGCACGGCTGCGGATGGCAGCGCCATTGAAGCGGGCGAAGGTCCCATTCAATTTCGCTTAGCGGCCAGCGCTTGTTTTGCCGTGGGTATATTTTGTCTGACTTTACCGAAAACCCCGGCGCCGCGCAAAGGACAACCATTTGCTTGGCGCGAATTATTCTTCGTTGATGCCTGGCGCGAATGGCGTAACCCAGCATTTGCGACGTATTTAATCTGTGCTTTTTTAGTCTGCATTCCCTTGTCCGCGTACTATGCCTACCTGGCAAATCAGATGGGTGCGATGAATTTGAGCCACGCGTCGGTGTGGGGTAATGTCGGTACGTGGTTAGAAGCGGGCATGTTATTCCTAATGCCGTTCTTCATTCGTCGCCTTGGCATTAAACGCATGATCGCCATTGGAATTCTCGCCTGGGTGGTGCGTTATCTTTTATTTACGTGGGCAGCGGCAGAAGGAGGCATACCCGCGCCATTCTTAGCTGATGGTACGACGACGAATCCTGATTATCCCGGAATGGTGTTAGCCGGCTTCCCGGTTCCATTCATGCATGTAGGATTTTTATTATTCTTCCTGGGTGTCTTGCTCCACGGTATCAGTTACGACTTCTTCTTTGTTACGGGTCAGGTCTATGTTGATAAAGTTACGCCACCAGAAATTCGCGGCCAAGCCCAGGCGATGAATTTATTTTTCACCTACGGCCTTGGCCTCTATGTTGGTGCCATTGTCGCAGGCACGTTGGCCGGGTATGCTTTTAAGGATGATAAAGGACAGTCGGTTGTCCCTAGTTCGGTGACTTCACTTCCCTATTGGTCGCATCTGTGGATTCCCTTGGCCATTTTTGCCAGTGTCGTACTAGTCGTCTTTTGGTTGATTTTTCATTATAAA
>CANETI010000202.1 GCA_947440715.1 Planctomycetota bacterium
AGCCATGGGAGGCGCCCTCGATGTCGGCGACGATCGCATCGATGTCGGTACGTAGTTGGTCGATTCTGCCCACCGTGGTTTTCAACGCCGCATTGAGTTGGGTGATGTTCACCACTTCGCGCATATCTTTGGCAACGACATAGCTGCTGACCGACAGGGTGTAGTCCTGTGCGACGATATCCTCAAAGCGCACGGACTTGGCAAAGTATTCGACATCAGCTTTGCGGTCAAAAGCCGCCATAATGGTGTCGATGTGCTGCTCGGTGAGGATATTGTTGTTGGTCTCCTTTTTGAACAAAGCACTGGCATCGATAAATTGGGTGGTGGTGTCGGTTTTATGCTTGGAGAGCACCAGAATACTCACGGCGATGGTGGTGCCGTAGAACAAGTTGGGCGCCAGGGAAATCACTGTTTCAATATAGTTGTTATCCACCAGATACTTGCGGATTTTCTGCTCGGCGCCGCCACGGTAAAAAATGCCGGGAAAGCAGACGATTGCCGCACGGCCTTTGCTGGACAAGTAGTGGAGGGCGTGCAAGACAAAGGCGAAGTCGGCCTTGGATTTCGGCGCCAGCACGCCAGCCGGAGCGAAGCGTTCATCGTTGATCAGGGTGGGGTCATCCGACCCCTTCCAATTTAACGAATACGGCGGATTGGAAACGATGGCATCGAATTTTTCGTCATCGCGAAAGTGCGGATCAAGCAGGGTATTGCCCAGCTTGATGTTGAACTTGTCATAGTTGATATTGTGCAAAAACATGTTCATGCGGGCCAGGTTGTACGTCGTATGGTTGATCTCTTGGCCGAAGAAGCCCTCTTCAATAATGTGGTTGTCAAAATGCTTTTTTGCCTGCAACAGCAACGAGCCGGAACCGGCAGCTGGATCGAGGATTTTATTAACCTTGGTTTGCTTGTGCAGGGCCAGCATGGCAATTAACCGCGAGACATGCTGTGGAGTGAAAAATTCGCCGCCAGATTTACCGGCGTTGGCAGCGTAGTTGGAGATGAGAAATTCGTAGGCATCGCCAAAAAGGTCAATGTGGCTGCTGTCGAAATCGCCAAAGTCGAGCGCCGCCACACCTTTGAGGACGTCGGCCAAGCGGGTGTTCTTGTCGGCGACGGTGTTGCCCAGGCGGTTGCTGGTGGTGTCGAAATCGGCGAACAGGCCTTTGATGTCGTCCTCAGAATCGTAACCGTTGGCCGAACTTTCGATGGCCTTGAAGATGGTGGCCAGATCGGTGTTCAGGCTCTCATTGTTGTTGGCACCTTTGGCGATGTTGACGAAGAGCTGGCTGGGATAGATGAAGTAGCCCTTGGTCTTGATCGCGTCATCTTTGATGTCCTTGGTGATGACCTTATCTGACAGTTCTGCATAAGTGATGCTGTCATCGTCGGCCTCAATGTAGCTGGCAAAGTTTTCGCTGATGAAGCGGTAGAATAGCGTGCCAAGGACATACTGCTTGAAGTCCCAGCCATCGACGGCGCCACGCACCGCATTGGCGATCTGCCAGATCTGACGTTGTAGTTCGGCTCGTTGCTGGGATCCGGTCATGGTGGAATTCCTGGTGGGCGCTTGCAGATTTGGTGCGTTTATTCTTGGATTGGCTTTGCCAGAAATGGCTTTGCTTGATCGCTCTGGTGTGCTTCGCGCTGTTTTCGGCGGGCCTGCCAACAGGGCGTTGATCAGCTCCTGTTTGCTGCGCGCAGTTGCAGGCACCCCCGCGTTGTCGCAGCAGGCCTTGAGTTCATCCCGGCGAAGTTGTTCGCAGATGCGCTCGGCGGACAATCGCCGATAGCGGGTGAATGCTTCTATGAGTTCGTCCTTGGATCGCCTCGGACCCTCGACGACAAAGTGATCGGCCAGCTCGCGCAGACGGGCGGCGGGAAGGGCTTCCAGTAGGAAAGTCTTGGGGGATACGGGCATCAGTTGGGCCTTTTCATAATTTTTTCTCTAATCTTGCAGCGCCAGATGCGTCCCACGTGATGAGCCGACAGCATCCGTTTGGCGATCCATCGCAGGACGGTGTCCTCGCTAACCTGGAGATGCTCGGCGATAGCAGCAAAGATGGATCGTAGTTGAGATGCAGTCATGCGCCTGATTTGTTGGTAGTTAAGTTTTGTAGTCGGTTCGGCTTAGCGTGAAGAAGATTGGAGCAGGCCAATCGAGGGCAAGAGGCGGCTGAGGGGGAAGGGCAATTTTTCGTTTTTTGCCTTTTTCGGCTAAGCATCATTCCAGGGAATTGCCTGGGTGTCAGCAATTTGCTGTAATCCCAACGCAATCATCACTAATCGGTCAAAACCGACGGCTACGCCAGCGCAATCTGGTAAGCCGCGTTGCATGGCGTGATGAAATGATTCGTCTAATTGTTCGCCGTTGCTGCGCGTGGCTAATTCCTGCTGATGGCGTTGTTTTAATTCCGCTGCGTTCGTCAGTTCATGATAGCCATTCGCCAGTTCGATGCCGTCGCCGTAGATTTCAAAGCGGGCGGCGACGGGCATTCCATCAGCATCGCTGCGGATGCGCGCTTGGGCGCACGCGCTTGCTGGGTAATCCGTCATGATGGTCCAAACGCCGCGACCTAAATGTGGTTCAATGTCGCGGGTTAAAATTAAATCTAAGGCGGCGGCGCGATCATGGCCAACGACTCCAGCGTCTGTCCCTAATTGACGGTGAAGATCTTCGATGCTGGCCGTTACCGGATCTAAATGGGCGTGTAAGCGAAAGGCATTGCGCCAAGTTAGGCGCTCTGCCGTAGGTGGACGTCCGGTTATTACGGCGAATAGCGCAATCACTTCATCGGCTAAGGCGTGGTCATCCCAACCCAGGCGATACCATTCCAGCATGCGAAATTCAGGTGCATGACGTTGACCATTTTCACCCGAGCGAAATGCCGGAGCCAAGGTCCAACAATCGCCGATTCCCGCAGCGATTAAGCGTTTGAGAGCATGTTCAGGACTGGTGGGTAAAAAGCGGACGGTTTTCCCGTCGCAGAGGCGAAATGGAACGACGCCATAATCTAAATTAGCGCCACCCTGTAATACGGGCGTATCAATTTCCAGCACTCCACGTGCGTGAAAAAAAGAACGAACGCGCTGAGTCAGCTCAGCGCGTTGTTGCAGTCGAGTACGTAGCGATATTGGCACCGTCCGGACCTCAAGACTTCCGGACTCTCAGACTTCCGGACTCTCAGACTTCCGGACTCTCAGACTTCCGGACCCCCGGACTTCCGGACCTCCGGACTCTTCTTTACTTAACGCGACCAGAATATTCGCGGGTTTGCGTATTGATGGCAATCTTGTCGCCGATGGCACAGAAAATAGGGACAGGAACTTCCGCGCCGGTACCTTTGAGTTTTGCTGGTTTCATCACGCGGCTTTGCGTATCACCTTTAATAGCAGGCTCGGTGTAGTCGATTTCCATGGTTACGGTGTTGGGTAAACGCAACGCGATCGGTTCATTATTCCACAACGTGACGTTGACCATCATGTTTTCGAGTAAGAAGTCTTTATCAGTGCCGACGGCGGCATTGCTGACCGTTACCTGTTCGTAAGTGGACTGATCCATGAAGGCGTAACCATTGGCGTCGCGATACATGTACTGCATTTCCACATCAGCGACGTCCGCCACTTCTACTTTTTCGCCGCCGCGTATCGTTTTTTCCAAGGTATTGTGCGTCAGCAGGTTTTGCACTCGCGTCTTGTAGAAAGCGTTACCCTTTCCAGGCTTCACGAAGTTCACTTCCACCACCAACCAAGGTGCGCCGTCAAAAATGACTTTGTTGCCTTTGCTAATTTCGCCGATGCCAACGATGGTGCCCATAAAAGTGTCCTTACTAAAGGTGATAAAGGTGGTGTCGCCCAGGAGCGCAGGTCGATGACTGACCCCGTTTCTTGGGAGGGCGACACGCTAGCGAACTCATTGGCGTGTGCCAGTGCGCAAGAACCGATCCCAGGGGCTTGGCGGCAAGAGCTTGCCCAGGCGGTGCGCGACCCGGCGATCCTGTGGCAAGAATTGCAGCTCGATCCGGCCTTGCTGCCCGCAGCGCAGTTGGCGATTAAGCAGTTTCCGCTGTTGGTCCCGCGTGATTATGTCGCCCGCATGCGGATTGGTGACCATAACGACCCATTATTAAGGCAAGTATTGCCAGTCGGCGAGGAACTGCAGTTAGTCCCAGGATTTAGCGCGGACCCCTTAGCCGAGACGGCCTGTGGCCCAGTGGCAGGCATGCTGCACAAGTACCATGGACGTGTGTTGTTGGTGACGACGGGCGCCTGCGCGGTGCATTGCCGTTACTGTTTCCGTCGCCATTTCGCCTATGACGAACTTCCACGCGGGAAGGCGTGGTGGGCAGACGCGGTGGCTTATATCGCCGCCGATCCATCAATTGAGGAAGTCTTATTATCGGGTGGCGATCCGCTGACGTTGCCAGACGTACAATTAGCGGCGTTGGCTGCGGCCATTGAGCAAATCCCACACGTGCAACGAATCAGACTGCATACGCGGTTGCCAATCGTGTTACCGAATCGCGTAGATCGTCCGTTATTAGCGTGGTTAACCGCTAGTCGGTTACAGCCAGTCGTGGTGGTACATGCCAATCATCCAGCAGAAATTTCCATGCAGGTGGTGGCTGCATGTCGGCGCCTGCGCGATGCTGGCGTGACCGTGCTTAATCAGTCAGTGTTATTAGCTGGAATAAATGACGACAGTCATATATTAGAAAAATTGTCGCAGCGATTATTTGCCGCAGGTGTGTTACCGTATTATTTACATGTGTTGGATCACGTGGCCGGAGCTGCGCATTTTTTAATTGATGACGCCCGCGCTTGCCAGTTGCATGCAGAAATGGCTGCGCGGCTTCCTGGGTATTTGGTCCCACGATTAGTGCGTGAGGAACCGGGCCAAGCAGGCAAAACGTGGTTGCGTTGATCATTTAGTCACAGGACTTGCGACAAACAGGCAAAATGGCCTAGCGTACTGTCCGGTTTTGTGACATAGTTACATCGCATCGCTTGCGTCATCGCTGGGGCAAACGATAAACCATCGTCGTTTTGTGGTCACTCTCTGTAGGAATCGCACCATGTTTATCACTCGATTGCTTGTGCTGCTGGTGCTGGTGGTGTCGATACAGGCTGCCGATGAGTGGGCGATGCGTTGGCGTGTTTATAGCGATGCGGACGCCGGAATAACCGTGCGATATCCGTATTCATTTAGTGCGCCGGACCAATATAAGGGTGAGCTGGTTCGCAATCGTCGTGGTGGATTTGTGGCTG
>CANETI010000203.1 GCA_947440715.1 Planctomycetota bacterium
CATTCTCGGTGTCGATGAACTCAGCGACGAAGACAAAGCCCTGGTTGCTCGTGCGCGTCGTCTCGAACGCTTCATGTCGCAGCCCTTTGCTGTGGCCGAACAATTTACCGGCATCAAGGGCGTCATCCTCAAACTCGATGACACCATTCGCAGCTTCGAAGCGATCCTCACCGGTGAATACGACAAGCTGCCTGAATCCGCGTTCATGTACCAAGGCACGATTGACGACGTCGTCAAACGCGCAGCACAATTGGCAGAGAAAAAATAAGCTGCGAGCGAATTGGACACCCAATTCATATCGCAACTCACCTCTCAAAGCTGGTAACTAACTTATGCATTTAGACGTCCACATCCTGACCCCCGACAAAGCGCTGCCACCCATGCAGGCTGATCACGTCACGATTCCTGGCGCTGAAGGTGAAGCTGGTATTCGCGTCGGTCACTCCCCCTATGTTTCTGCCTTAAAAAATGGCAAAGTCTTCATTAAGAGCGTTGATAAAGCCAATATTATTCTCGCCGTGCGCGGCGGTGTCGCCCAAGTATTTAATAATCGCGTCACGATTCTGACCGAAGGCGTGATGGACCCGAACCAAATTAGTGAAGCTGACCTGATTAAACGATTACAGGCTATCCTAACCGCCACCTACGACGATGCCCTTGATGAATTAAAAGCCAAAGCCGAAGCGCAATGGATCGCAACGGAACTCAAAGTCGCGGGCAAATCAGTGCCCGATTTAGGTAAATTCGCTTAATTTATTTAAGGCAGTTTAGCCGAATTAAATTAAAAAGCGGAGCCCAAACCTTGGACTCCGCTTTTTTTATTGGCCGGATAAAACGAGAAGATAGCCTTAATTTACGGCGTTGGGGTAAGGGTTTCAATGTCCTTACCTAAAATTTTCGCGAAACCAGAAATCATTGCCGCACCCGTATTTTGCCATTCACCGCCCGATGTCGTACCTAATTTGAGATAACACGATCTTGGGATTCCTGGATAGGCAGCGTCTAAGTGCACCCATTGGCCATCCACATAAGCGCTATTCCACGCATGGCCAACCCAGCCGCCGAAATCCTGGGCAAAGACCATGCCTAACTCCACTCGCGATGGAATTTTCGCGATGCGTAAAACGGCAGCCAACAAATTCGCATGTTCAGTGCAGTCACCGGTGCGATTTCGAAAGGTGTCCAAAGCGGAGCCATCACCCATAGATAAATCTTTTTTAACGATGTAGCCACGCACGGCTAAACGCAGGCGTTCAGCCAGCACCGGCTGAGCAACTTGATGCCTCGCCACTAACGCATCGACCCATGCTTTCATTTGTTCATCATCAATTTCCAATTGCGGCTCGGCGCGTAAGTAAACGGTGGGATCAGCGAGAACGGCTGGCTCTGACGTCGAGACACTCGTCACCACACCAGCAACCAAGCGCTGAAAATCATCATCAGGGACGGTCGCTTCTGCTGGTAAACGATAACGATTAATGGGGCCCGATGCCGGAGCTGGTCCTTTTGCCGTTACCAATCCAGTCGGGGCCAATTCCGCACCAACCAATGGTACGGGGCCAGGTGTCGGCATAAAATTCATTTTCATAAACCCCATATCCATCGACATGCCAATTAAATCACCCTTGGGCGTTAAAGTCATTGAGGTCGGAATTGGCAATAAATCCATCGCCACACCAAACGTCAGCGCGCCATTGTCAGCGGTTTTCTGATGCGTCGCAGTCATATTCACAATACGCACTTGATTGCCCATCATGGCCAACGTTGAAAATAATTGTTTATCCCCAGGGGTGAACGTTCCCTTCGCTAATAAATTTTGCGAGGCTTGTTGGCCTAATAATTTTATTCCTGGCGGAATAGGCAAAACACTATCGGTTGCACGACCTAAACGAAGAATGGTCGTCAGCACTTTTTCGTCGGTCACCGTCCCCATGGCAGAAGTGACTGTTCCATTTTCCACATGATCAAAAGTAAATGCGGTAATCACCCCAGATGCGTTCACTTTGTAAACTTGCGTGTCGCGCACTTCAAAGGCAATCGTGGTTCCTGCTAACACACGATTGAGCACAATATTCGTTTCAACCCGATCCGAATACGTTCCATCAGGGTGCTGCAACACCACCGCATGCATGGTCATCGCCGGTTGTTCATTGATGTTTCCGACAAACCACTGATCCGTGACCAGCGTATCGGTATCGCCCGCATGCAGCGTCGTTACCAGCGCCGCCAAAATCATTAGGGTTATCATTCGCATGGGACAACTCTCCTGTGAGGTATCTATGATGTCGACCATTCTCCGCGAGTCATGCGTCGATTATTTGACCATGCGCAATATCACAGACTCTCTCTGGATAACAGCAACCAAATACCCTGACGGCCAGAATAAAGCTATTTCAGAGTAAGCCCCCTACTGTCCGTCCTCGGGGTATAGCAGAGCTAACTGGGAAAGCACCACATCGCGGATGAGGCAGAGCTTAAGTTTTTTCCTATTGTCTGGCGCCTTGATTGCGCAGGTGCGTGGTTAATTGGAGGTGTCCACAATTGGCGGCAACGGCTAACGGCGTCCAACCATTACCAGCAACCGCATTAATATCGGCACCTGCGGCGATCAACGTCTCCACCACTTCTATTTTTCCCTTATTGGCCGCCAGATGCAGCGGTGTCCAACCGGATTCATTTTTCTGATTAACCATCACGCCCATACTAATGAGCGCTTTCACCATATCGGTCGTATACAATTCTGATGCCAGATGGACGGGCGTATTTCCCTCTGCGTCTTTTGCCGTTAAATTAGCACCCTTGGTAAATAATAATTTAGCCACTGATACATGTCCACGCTTCACGGCTAAATGCAACGGTGTTGCTCCGTCTTTCGCACGCGCATTTACTTCGGCACCTTTTTCTAATAAGAGATTTACCACTTCGACTTTCCCAACAAAAGCCGCGGAATGCAGTTTGGTCCAATGTAAGCTATCACGTTCATGCACATCTATTATTTCTGCGGCACCTATTCCCGTTCCAGACCCACCAACAACTGGCGTTCCTAACGGAGTCTGCGGCGGTGGATTTATCGTCGTGCGCGACGTTCCTTCACGGCCTAATGCCGCCAGGACCAAACGTAATTCTGCGGACGGTCGGCTAATGTCGTCCGGATTTGCTGGTGATAAATTGAGATGTTTCATCGCTTGACGCACTAATCGTTGGCAGGAATTCAGCTCATCTTCTTGATAACATTTCGATAATTCACTGACATCCAATTGTGCACGTAATTGTTGGCAAGTGGTCACCAAGTCGTTAACGCGTTCATCAATATCACGAAAACGCGCATCGCTAAATTGCCGCAGCAAAACCAGCATTAAATGTACCGTTTGTGCATCGAGTCCTTTTTCCGCTCCAAATTGTTCTAAACGATCAGTGACCATTAATCCCGCGGCTTGATAATGTGGTAATTCAAATGCCCGTTCGTCTTCGCGAAAATTAGCGAAAAAAGTCTGCCAAAGTGCCAGTACCAACGCCTCTGTTGTAGATAATGCCTGAGTAACGACGGAAGGAGCCGTCGCCTGAGTTGCCACCTCATCGCCTCCAAATGGAACGATGGGGTCATCGTTTACCCGTTGTGCCGCTCGATCAGCATCTCGCTGCAGACGAATCCACCGCGTCGTTAATTGCTCTGACATAGCTGTTCCTTACTGATGCCGTTTGCGCTTAAAGCAAAACTGGCTGGCCGCATCCTGTCGTTGTGCGCCCAGGTGCCAGCACATACCGTGTCGGCCATGTCCACCGTATTGACCTACCTCTTGATTGGCACTGGCAGCGCACTGGGAGGCATGTTCCGGTATCTACTCAGTACCTTGATTGACCATCATGAACGCAGTTCATTTCCGTGGGGTATTTTAATCGTCAATCTTATCGGTTGTTTAGCGATGGGACTCGCCTTTGGGTTGATCGAGAAAACCCATATGAAATTATTCTTTATGACTGGTATCTTAGGCGGTTTCACCACTTTTTCAGCCTTTAGTTTAATCACCTTAGAACTCGCACAACGCGGTCGCTGGGACTTAGCCGGGGCCTATATTGCGGCATCCGTCCTGGGCTGTTTATTCGCCGTTTGGTTAGGTTTAATCATCACCACAACAGTCAAAGGCGCTCCTATTCAATAGGCCGACTACCTCACCGTTGGCTACGGCGTTGACGCTCCGCCGCGCGCCAAGCTGCGATGGCCGCGTGGTCGCCATTCATTAATACGGCAGGTATTTCCAAATCGCGAAATTCACGTGGCCGCGTGTAACTGGGATGATCAAATTCATCACCGTCATTAAAACTTTCCGCGATGGCGCTTTCTACATTGCCAAGCGCCCCAGGCTGCAATCGCGTTACCGCATCAGCCAGCGCTAAACCCGCTAGCTCACCGCCACTCATAATAAAATCACCAAGCGAAAATAACTCCGGCTGATATAATTCCACGATCCGATCATCAATGCCTTCGTAATGCCCGCATAATACAATTAAATGGGTTTCCTTGGCCAATGTCCGCACGCGACCCTGATCTAGTTTTTTCCCCTGAGGTGAAGTCATCAGCACTTTGGGCCGTGCACTCTGCGCCATCAGGTGATCTAAGCACGCGGCGATCGGAGGGCCCATTAACACCATCCCAGGGCCACCACCAAATGGACGGTCATCTACTTTGCGATGACGCCCACCAGCCCAGGCGCGCGGATCAACGGTATCAATCGAAATAAGTCCACGACGACGCGCCCGCCCAACAATACTGGTATCCAAATAGGTCGCGCAGGCTTCAGGGAAGATCGTGATGAGGTCAATATGCATTGTTATAGGTCCGATGTCCGATGTCCGATGTCTTTTATGCGATGATCTGGTTCAGTTTACCCCATGTTAATGACATGCAAAAGTTCGATATTGAACATCGGACATCGGACATCGGACATCGGACCAGTCAAAATCACCACTCCTCCACCCCTGCCGCAGTGGCATAGTAAATTTGTTCAACCCCTAATTTACGCAACGCATCAACAACTTCGATAACACGGCCATGACGCGCCATTTTATCCGCCAATAACGTTACTACGGGCTTGCCAGCGACCACGCTTCCCAGTTTGGTCATTTCAATAATTTTTCCTTTGTAGGTCATTCCACCGCCTGCATCGATGACTAGATCCAACGTGGCCGGGGCTGGTTTAGTGCCCGTACCGGCTTGCGGCAAGGACACGGGTAAATCACGACTTTGTGCGGCTTGACTGG
>CANETI010000204.1 GCA_947440715.1 Planctomycetota bacterium
ATGACCATTGGATTTAATACTGAAATCAATCCGAGAGATTGGGACATTCTTATTGGACAGCCACCGCACGTACAGCATGTTTTAGTTTTTGATTCCGCGCGTCCGGCATTGGATTCATTAGTTGAATCGTGGAATAACGAGGCGACGGCACGCAAAGTCGCAGTGAGTATTGAAACGGTACCACAGTTAGGCGCTGAAATTGCCTCAGTTAGGGAACAACAACGTTGGTCGACCTTTGCATTTGACCATGTTTTGAGCAGTCATCCCTTATTAAAAAAAGAGGAACTTGAATTAGGCGTAAAACGGCTTTCTCAGCGTGTGGACGAATTGAAACAACAGACCAATGTGACCCAACGAAGCGCCGACTGTCGATTGCTGGCTTCGATTCCGGCGATGAATAAAAAGCACCCAGACTATAAACGCTTTGCCGAACTGTACGTGAGTTCGTTGCTCGCAACGCCGGAGGAGGATGCTCCTTTTACGCGACATGTGGCTCTTGCCACCGTATCAAAAGATTTGATTAAAGCCTTGGACAAATCACTGAGCAATCAATTAACATCTGAGCAAAAAAGATTATTATCAGTCAAGGCGGTCAAGGACGAGATTTTAGCTGAGCAAATCTTTGTAACAGCACGAAGTTTAATTGAGGGTAACAAAGGCAATCGAACCGAACTTATTCGTCAGGTTGGCATAGTAGAGAAATTAGTCAGCGAATATCCCGCCACCATCGCTGGTCGTCGAGCTGCTACCATGTTACACGAATGGCGGCGACTTGTGCGTTAGTGATGAAAGCCTTCAGTTGCGGCCTACACCAAATTACTCGACCAATTAGATTTTCAGATTAAAAAAGAGTAAAACATCAGTGTCTTAAATTCTAAATAAAAAACCCGAGCTTTTTCAAGCTCGGGTTTATTGGTCGGACCGACAGGATTTGAACCTGCGACTTCTGCGTCCCAAACGCAGCGCTCTAGCCAAGCTGAGCTACGGTCCGTTCGAGGGGGCGGAGTGTTGCAAGGTAAAGTGCGGCGTCCAGTGCCTGTTCTTGCGCGGGGTAGAGGACCTATTCGCAACGTCTTTTTGGCGACCATTAGGACAACAGAGGGTTGAGTTAAGACGCGTCCGTTTACCGCTTACCGGACATGGATAATCGTGGCAATGGGAGGGGAGCACACGACCAAGAATCTTTGTCAAAGCTCGTCATTTTCCTCGGGCTTTTACTGATTTCCTCGCTAGATTAACGGGCAAGAGGAGACCGTTTTCACCCCCGCTTTCGGGGAAGGCGATCGCACACTGGTTGATGGGTGGTGCATACCACAGGAGTCGACCTAGGAGCTTACAGCCATGCGTTATACACATTTGACCCTTGGACTATTGAGTTCAGCACTGTTGTGGCAGAGCGGTTGTACCGCATACCGGCCAGAGCCACTGACGCCTAAGGTGGAAATGTCGACCTTGCGTCAACGATCGCCACAGTCTGTTCAGGTATCGACTCCCAAAACCGGTATCGCGCCTAACAACCACTCGAACCAATATGACGCGAGCGATGGACTGAACGAAGCTGAAATGGTGATGGTGGCGTTATCGTTCAACCCGGATCTGCGTAATCGCCGTCACAATATATCTCAGATCGGGCATGCGGATTTGTTTGGTATGGTTCGCTTCAAACCTGAAATGCGCGTGAACATCGATCAGGCGACCGTCGGTTTGGCAACAGACAGCGACATGTTATATACGTTGTTGATGCCTAATTTGAGACAGGCATGGAACGATGATGAGACAGCAAGACGCGATCAGTCGCGTGCGGAAATGTTGGTGACGGAAGCGAATGTGGTGTTGGAGGTACGACGCACGCATGTGACGGTGTTAGCACATGAATTACGCTTGGCCTTGGCGCGTGCGCGCAATGATCACCGGCAACATTTGTATCGCTATGTGAACGATGATCCGATGACCTCGGCGCTCGAACGTGCTTTAGCATTGGTGGCGTGGCAACGTTCATCGACCTCTGTGCGAGTAACGCAGGGCGCGGTGGATGATGTACGGCGCGAGTTAAATAGTTTATTAGGATTTGATCCAGGGACTGAATTATTGCTGAGCGATCAGGGTAAAAATCTGTTGGTGAAGCGTGAGCCGATGTTGAATACAGAGCACTTAGATCAGCAACTGCTCAATGGGCGTTTTGAACTGAAAATTGAAGAAGCCTTATATCGACGCGCAGAGTTTACTTACAGCCAGGCGATCATGGGGCAGTATCCTAAATTACGCTTAGGACCGGCAGTGACTTATGATCGTGAAGAAGGCACGTCGTTTAAACTTGGTGCCTCGGTTCGCTTGCCATGGCCAGATGATGCGGCGCAGCGCGCGGAAGATGCATCGGTCGAGCGCGATCGCGCGCGAGCTTCTTATGTTGCCAAATTACATGCTTTGCGCTCCGAAGCACATAAGGCCAATGCGCGTTTGGCTCGTGCGATCACAGATTTAGACGCGCTTGAGGGGCAGCGAACTGGTGCGCAAGAAACGAAATCGTTGGCTGAATTACAACGTCGTATTGGATCTTTCTCGCTCAGTGATTATTTACCGATGATCGAACGCTGTGAGGCGGTGGAGTGGGAATGGGTTGATGCCGCATTAGATTATCGCTTGGCGGGCATTGATTTGGATCACGCTACCGGTCGCTTAAATCGCTATGGTTCAGGAGGTGAACCAGCGTCGGCGCCTTAACCCTCGTGCGGCACTGGTTTAGTGGCTCAGCTTGTTAGCATAACGCCCATGAAACGTTCATCGACAGCTAAGCTCAACCGCAAAGTGACAACCTTACGCCTGCAAGAAATGAAGGTGGCGAACGAAAAAATATCGGCGTTGACGGCCTACGATTTTTTGACCGCGCGCATGTTGGATCAAGCTGGCATTGATATGATATTAGTTGGCGATTCAGCCAGCATGGTTTTTGCGGGAAATGACACGACGATCCCGATGAAAATGGATGAAATGTTATACCATGTGCGCGTGGTAACACGTGCGGTCAAGCGTGCGTTAGTGGTAGCTGATATGCCATTTATGTCGTATCGAAAAAGTCCAGACGAAGCATTGGGAAACGCCGCACGATTAATGCAAGATGGTATGGCGGAAGCAGTAAAAATGGAGGGAGGACGCTCCTTGGCGCCAATTGTTGAACGCGTGGTGGATGCCGGTATTCCCGTGATGGGACACGTGGGTTTGCAACCACAATCAATTCATAATTACGGCACCTATAAAACTCGTGGCACCGATGAATTAGAAGCGGAATCGATTATCGATGACGCGCGGGCTTTTGAATCTGCGGGCGCTTTTGCGGTGGTGATTGAAAAAGTACCGATGTCGTTGGCTCGTCGTATTACAGACATGCTTAAAATACCAACCATTGGTATTGGGGCAGGCATGGGCTGCGACGGTCAGATCTTGGTGACGCCGGATATGCTGGGCATGAATACCCAATTTCATCCACGCTTCGTGCGTAAGTACGCGTCACTCTCAGACGAGATGGTCAAAGCGTTCAGCCACTATCATCAGGATGTTAAGGAACTGAAGTTCCCCAACGATGCAGAAAGTTATGAATAAGTCTGCTGGACTTGAGGTCGCTGTGGGAACACATCAAACGCCTATAAAATCGACATAAGTCGTTACAATGGTTGCGCTTTAGATGTATATGGGAGCGCTATGCATGAGTCATTCAACCGGACATCTCTAAATCGGGGAGTGGACGATACGAGCTCTATACGGTAACCTGCATCTAAGCGCTCCTTTTATTTAGGTAGCGAGTAGAACGAATAGCGGATGAAGGGAATCGAGCATGCGTTGTTTAGTCGTCGATGATGATGAAACGTGTCGCAAATTTTTAGTAAGAGTAATGGAACGTGTTGGCGTATGTGAAGTCGCCTTGACGGGAAAAGAAGCGATCGAAAAGGTGACGCAGTCACTTGTTAAAGGCGAACTCTACGACGTCATTTTTCTCGACATCATGATGCCAGTGATGGACGGTAAACAGGCTTTGAGTGCGATTCGCACCTTAGAGCGTCGCGCTGGTTTGCAGGATGGTTGGGGCGCGAAGATCGTTATGACCACGGCATTGGGTGATTATGACACCGTGCGGCACGCCTTTCATAATCAATGTGATGGCTACTTAGTGAAACCGCTCAGTATTTCGCGCATGGAAGCATTGTTGCGCAATTTAAAAGTTATTGGCAACCATGTATCGTTACGGCGCAAAGAAGACGGCGAAAGTTCCATGGCAGGCGGACCAGTTTCGACGACGCCCATTATTGGATCGGCCCCCGTCACGGGAAAAAATAACGATACGGTGAAATAGTTATTTAGGGTAACGACAGCAAAAGACGTGCATTACGCGTAGTCCAAGCGGCAATGTCTTCGACTCGTTGACCACGATGTTCGGCAATTACTCTCATGGTTTGTTGGATAAATGCCGGTTCACAGCGCCGTCCTCGATGTGGTATGGGAGCCAGATACGGCGCATCCGTTTCAATTAATAAGCGATCATTTGGTACGATGGCAGCTGCTTCGCGTAATTCGTCATTGGCTTTAAAGGTGACCATGCCGTTAAAGCTTAAATACCAGCCGAGTTCCAGAAAAGCATGAGCATCAGCGACGGTTCCCGTAAAGCTATGGATGATGCCACGATTTTTTTGGTTACGTCGTAGAATGGTTAATACATCAGGATGCGCGTCACGAGAATGAATGACCACCGGTAAATCGTGGCGTACTGCTAGATCAAGTTGCGCTTCGAACTGTTGTTGCTGGACCTCGTGTGGCGCGAGGTGGTGGAAATATTCTAAGCCAATTTCACCGAGCGCCCGATAGGCTCCTGTCGCTAATAAGTCATCTAAGTCAGCTAAGGCCGTGTCGAAGCGATCCCCAGCTTCGTGACATGAAAAAGGATCCAATCCAGCGGCGCAACTGATGACGTTAGGATAACGCTTCGCTAATGCGCGGCAGGCTTTTGCATCGGCAATGCCAGTGCCAATGGTCATCAGGTGGATGACCCCAACTTCTTGCGCTGCGGCGATCACGGCATCGACGTCGTCGATAAACTTTTGGTTGGTCAGGTGGCAATGGGTATCGATTAACGCAGGATGCATGTTGGATATCTTGCGAGTATTGTGCGCAGGGCAATTCCGCCTGCATCTCGCGGATCCTCCGAGTCACAAAATCTGGCACTCTAGTTGCAAGTAAGTGCGCTCACATGCCCTTTAAGCTG
>CANETI010000205.1 GCA_947440715.1 Planctomycetota bacterium
TAAAAGAACCAAGGGCTGTAAGCCCGCCTTAAAATCATATAAAAAGTTCCCCTGGGACCACCAGGCTCCTGGCCCGTGGCAATCTATCCCAGGGGTAAAAGATCCCCCACCCCGGGAACGCCAGGCACCAGCTAGGCCCGTGGAAATCTCTCCCCCAGCCCCGCCACTCCCCAAAGTGGCTGTCCATCTGCCAAAAAAAATAAATTCATAATCCCGCCAAAAAACACCAATAATAAATGCCCCACCCCACAAAAGGCCTACTCGACGCTCTGATTAAACGGCAACGACCCATCCCCTCATCGGCCTAGGTTATGTTGGTCTGCCCCTGGCGGTGTGTTTAGCAAAACAATTCACCGTCATTGGCTTCGATAATAATCCAACCCGAATCGAACAACTCACATTAGGACATGATCATACTAAGGAAATCGACTCAGAGGCGCTTAAAAAAATCACATAGAATTTACCGCTGACTCCAACGCTCTTCGTAAATGTGGCGGCATCATCGTCGCCGTCCCCACTCCGGTCGACCAAGCAAAACGCCCTGATTTTACCGCGCTGATCAGCGCCAGCACCACGGTCGGGCAGCATCTGCGCCCAGGCGCGGTCGTGGTGTACGAAAGCACCGTGTAACCTGGAGCAACCGAAGAAATTTGCATCCCTGTCCTTGAACGCAAAAGCAAACTCAAAGCCGGAGTTGATTTTACCTACGGTTACAGCCTAGAGCGCATCAATCCCTGCGATAAAGAACACACCATCGATAAAGTCCGCAAAGTCGTCAGCGGCAGTGACGCCGCGACTTTGGATTTGGTCGCACAGCGATCCCCGCAGGCGTCTTCCGCGCGAGCGGCATTTGCGTCGCTGAAGCCGCAAAGGTCATCGAAAATACCCAGCGCGATCTCAACATTGCTCTGGTCAACGAACTCGCCCTTATTTTCCACCGCCTCGGCCTAGACACTCTAGAGGTTTTGGAAGCCGCTGGCACCAAATGGAATTTTCTACCATTTCGCCCAGGTTTAGTCGGCGGGCAACTCGTCCCGTTACAATCTCCCTTGGGAACGCCACGCACCAGCGTGGCTCGCTATCCGCCCCAATAATGGCCCGCCCCATTATAACCAATGATAATCTCGCAAAAAAACACCGACAATAAAAATGCCCCACCCCACAGACAACCTATTCGAATCCTTATCCCAACGTCGCGCTCCACTTGCCGTGATCGGACTGGGATACGTTGGCCTACCATTAGCCTTATGCCTAGCAAAGCACTTCCAAGTCATCGGCTTTGACGTAAGCGAACGAAAAATCACTGCCTTAAAATCCGGTAAAGATCCCGTCGGTGAAAGCGGTGATGAAGCCATTGTGGCTAGCGGCATGACCTTCACCAATCAGCCTGACGATTTGAAACACGTTAAATTTTATATCGTCGCCGTTCCCACCCCAGTAGATGCAGCCAAACGTCCGGATTTCACCCCGCTCATCTGTGCCAGCACCATCGTCGGGCGTCAATTAACTAAGGGCTCAATAGTCGTCTACGAAAGCACCGTGTACCCTGGAGCAACCGAAGAAATCTGTATCCCTGTCCTTGAACGCGAAAGTAAACTTAAAGCAGGAATCGATTTTACGTTCGGCTATAGCCCAGAACGCATCAATCCTGGCGATAAAGAACATACTGTTGATAAGATCTGTAAGGTGGTTAGCGGATCGGATGTTGTGACGTGCGATGTCGTCGCATCGGTTTATGGCGCAGCAATTACTGCGGGTATTTTTCGCGCTGCCAGCGTTAAAGTAGCAGAGGCGGCGAAGGTGATAGAAAATACTCAGCGTGATCTGAATATCGCGCTGATGAATGAATTAGCGCTGATCTTTCATCGGCTTGATATCGATACTCAAGACGTGCTTGCTGCTGCTGGTACCAAATGGAATTTTCTGAAATTTAAACCAGGATTGGTTGGAGGCCATTGCATAGGGGTTGATCCTTATTATTTAACTTATAAGGCAGAAAAAGTAGGATATCATCCGCAAGTGATTTTGGCGGGGCGTAGAATTAATGATGGAATAGGAGCTTTTATTGCGCAGGAATGCGTTCGATTGTTGGCTAATCACGACAAGCCAATCAAAGGAGCTCGTGTACTGGTGATGGGATTAACATTTAAAGAGGACTGTCCAGATGTTCGAAATTCAAAAGTTGTTGATATAATTTGTGAGCTTCGTCGTTTTGGTTGTGCGCCAATAGTTATTGACCCTGTCGCTGACGTTTACAGTTCAAAACATGAGTACGATATAGATATAATGCCTATGCATCCATTGCCGAATAGTGATGTCATTATTGCAGCCGTTGCTCATAGGCAATTTAAGGAGTTGACGCCGACGCTTCTTGCTGCCGCCTGCCCTGTTGGTCTATTGTTGGATATCAAAGGTATATTTGATCGTTCCGCTCTTGCCAGGGCCGGATTCGTGGTGTGGCGATTATAGGAAAAATTTTCTTCGGTCTGGTTTGCTCTGGGTTAAATTCACAAAAGAGATGAGATATTCTGTCATGGTGTTGATCAGAGCGGTAAGGAGAATTTTTTGGTAATATTATATTCAAGGATGGACCCGTGCCGCTGTGCCTAACCCCACGCATTGAACGCATCGCTCAGACCGTCACCGGTCGATCGACGAGCCTGTTTGCCGAGGACATCGCACGCGCCCCTGCCGGTGGACCGCGCCGCGTGTTGTTAATCGGCGGTGCCGGATCCATTGGTTCCGCTACCGCGATGCAATTACTGGATTGGGCACAGGTCGACACGCTAGCCGTGCTGGACCCCAATGAAAATAATCTGGCTGAATTAATTCGCTCCATTCGCAATCGTTTACGACCATTTACTGGTACGGTTTTAATTGAACCACTGGATTACGGATCGCCGCTGGCGGCACAGTTTTTAGCCACGCAAAAGCCCTTCGATACCGTTTTAAGTTTCGCCGCGTTGAAGCACGTTCGCTCAGAACGCGATGCGTTTTCTACGCTGCGCATGTTAGAAGTTAATCTCTTACTCGCTGATCGTTTTCTCGCCACCCTGCGCACGCAAGGACATGGATCAAACGGAGTTTTCTTTGTCTCCACCGATAAAGCCGCCAATCCCGTCAGTCTAATGGGCGCATCCAAACGCGTGATGGAATTATTATTGTGGGCCCACACGAAACCTGGTTCAGTGTATACGCCCACCACCGGCGCCCCCCTGCCACTGGTTACCACCGCACGCTTCGCCAATGTCGCCTTTAGCGACGGCAGTTTACCGTGGTCGTTTTTACAACGCTTAGAAAAAGGCCAGCCATTAGCCGCCCCTGGGGATATTCGCCGTTATCTTATTTCACCGGTTGAAGCCGGACAATTATGCACGCTCGCCGCCTGTGCGACCAACCATCGATCCGTCGTCATTCCCCGCTTAGATCCCAGTGCTGATTTAGTGTCGTTCACCGATATTGCCGCAGCAACTTTAGATGCCTTTGGATTAGAACCCGCGTGGTATGAAGATCCGGCAGAAGCGCTAGTCAATGTCACCAGCGACCGCGCGCGCGGAAAATATCCGGTATTAATTACAAAGTCTGATACCAGTGGGGAAAAGGATATTGAGGAATTTGTGGCGCAAGATGAACAGGCAATTGACCATCCCATGGCCAAACAATTGCAAACGATTGCCGCCCCCACACATGCACCTGAATTGTCCGTTGTTTTGGATTTAATATTCAAGTCAGTCAACGGCGTACAGACTTATGATAAAGAGGTCTTCAGTAACGCCTTACAATCATTGATCCCCGCCATGGTCCACCGCGAAACGGGGATGAGTTTGGATGGGAAGATATAATGACGACTACATTAGCACAAACAATTCCCTTAAGAATAATTCCTCGGCTGGATATTAAGGCACCAAATTTAGTAAAAGGAATTCGACTAGAAGGCTTAAGAGTCCTAGGTGATCCAGCCGTTTTCGCCGAACAATATTATGAAGCCGGCGCAGACGAATTAATGTATCAAGATATTGTAGCGAGTTTGTATGGACGTAATTCTTTAACTGATTTAGTGCGGCGGACCTCAGAGCGTGTATTTATCCCATTAACGGTTGGCGGTGGAATTCGCACCGTCATGGATATTCAAGGATTGCTACGGGCTGGTGCAGATAAAGTTTGCCTCAATACCGCCGCCGTCGCACGTCCCGAACTCATTAGCGAAGCCGCCTCGACGTTTGGCTCTCAATGCATTGTTATTGCGATTGAAACCATTCGCCAACCTGATGGAACCTGGAAAGCTTTCACGGATAATGGACGAGAACATACTGGATTAGATGCTTATGATTGGGCACGCCGCGCGGTTGATTTAGGTGCTGGGGAATTATTACTTACCTCGGTTGATCGTGAAGGAACCAAGAAAGGTTTTGATTTAGAGTTTATTAAACGCTTAGCAAAAACGGTTTCCGTTCCAGTTGTCGCTCATGGCGGCGCAGGCTGTGAACAACATATTATTGAAGCCGCAAAGTTAGGGGTTGATGGTGTGGCCGTCGCATCACTTTTTCATTATAAAAATAAATCGATTACTGACCTCAAGAAGGCTCTCGCTAACGCTGAAATTGAGGTGCGGCTATGAGCGTTCATGTCACCATTATTGATTACGGCCTTGGGAATTTACACAGCGTCGCAAATGCGCTAACTCATGTTGGTGCCACGGTTTCTTTCGCGGATAATGGTAAAGCAATATCCACAGCAGAACGAATTATTTTACCGGGAGTAGGAGCCTTTGCTGACGGCATGCGCAATCTCCGTGAACGAGGACAAATCTCCGTTTTACAAGAATACGCAGCCAGCGGACGCCCACTGCTTGGAATTTGTTTGGGAATGCAGCTACTATTTGACGAAAGTGATGAATTTGGCACTACCGCAGGGCTGGGAATTATTCCTGGGCGAGTCGAAGCAATCCCAACCACCGGAGTGAAAGTTCCACACGTTGGCTGGAATCGCATCTTCCCAACCAAGAATAGTAATTGGGAAAATACCTTATTGGCAAACACGCCATTACAAACGCATACTTACTTTGTGCATTCATTCGTTGCTCGCCCGATCAACGCAGCCCATTTACTTGCCATTACAAATTATGGACCGCATCAATTAACCGCTGCCGTTTCCTCTGGTGCAACAGTAGGCTTCCAGTTTCACCCTGAGAAAAGTGGCGCGCCTGGCCTATCCATGTTACGCAGTTTTCTTAATACCA
>CANETI010000206.1 GCA_947440715.1 Planctomycetota bacterium
CCCAAATGGGTTTATCTTTCGCGTTTTTGTCGCGCCATTCGATTAAGCGAGTAATGCGAGTGGTATAATCGAGCAATTTTGGATCTTCGGGAAAACTCCGACGCCAGGTGGGCCAATTTTCGGTTTGCGCGTAGCTGTGAACATTAATGACGTCGTAAAGGTGTTCTAATCCTTGGACGCATGACATGGCTTTCATGTAGTCGCCACTTTTATCTGCATCGGCGGCGCAGGTGACGATTTTCATTTTTGTATCACCATCGCGCAACCCCTTCGCCATGTTTTCAAACATGATGCGATAATCGGCATCGCTCCATTTTCCTGGTTCGTTGCCGATTTCGGCGGCATCAACTAAACCACTCGACGATGGGCCGAAGGCTTTGGCGAAAGCTAAACCATAAGCGTGGGCGTCTTTGGGAACGTCTTTCCATTCTTCACGTTTCATCGACTCAAACATCAAACTGGCATTTATGTGATAACCCTTTTTTTTCCACGAGCCGTAGACGTGTGACCAATCAACGCGATTTTTGGCGAAAGGAAACGTGGTCGGTGTGCTGCTGTTGTCGCCTAAATCCCAACCGACTGGATGGTAATCGCGCACGACCGAGCAAACCGGGAGGTACAAATCAGGTTTGAATTGTACCGTGTGGCCGTTCACCCCGATGAAATCACGCATGAGCGGTTTGACGTGATCGGCGGCGAAGACCACGCTGGCCAAACAGAGCAGCACGGTTGGAGTTAATAATTTCATTGCAGAATCTCCGTCTAGAAAAACGGAGATTCAATCACCATGTGACCCTGGGAATAGCGCAAGGTGCTAACGGAATTGGTCACTCAGGAAATCGCCGGACTTCCTGAGTACCCTGTTTAGCACTTTGCTTAGCGCTTGTTTTAGCGCTTCTTTACCGCTTCGCTTTTCGTGCCTTCATCAATGAACAGGATCGCGTTGCTGCCGGTATCAATGACCAACTTGCCCATGCGGATTTGTTCTAATTGATTCTGACTAATCAAACTGCCATAAGCGGATGAGCGCGTTTTGGGATCAATGCGCATCAATGGCATTTTGTGGTGCGATTTAACCAAGCGTTCGTAGGCTTCTAAGAAAGCTGGATCAATACCTGCGCGTACTTCATCGTAGCGTTTTTGCAGCGTTTGCTCTTCTTCAGTTGGTTTTGCGGCAATAGCGTTGGCGGCGGCAATTTCTTCCGCTTTTGCACGAATCAGTGCGGCTTGTTCGGTCGCGGCTTTGGCTTTTGCTTCAAGCGCGGTTACTTTGTCCGATAATTCTTTGACGCTCGCTTCGCGATTCGATTTTTCCAACTTCGCGTTTTCGACGCCGTTGATGATCGCCATGTATTCTTTATTGGTCTTGGCGTTCATCTGTTGCGAGCGTAATTCAGTGATGGATGCGTCGCAGCGCTCAACATCTTCGTTGTACTGCCGGATGAGTGCGCCCATCTTTGCGACTTCAGCGTTGGCAGTTGTTGCGGCATCTTCAGCCGCTTTGGCGGCGGCTGAGGCATCCGATACCTGACCAGACTGACCTTCGCGAGCGCGTTTTAACGTCAATCTTCGCTTGTCGATAATTTGTAGGTCAAGCAGGGCTTCTAAATTGGCGTTCATAGCACGGATTCCTCCGGGCTGGGTATACTCATGCCCAAGTGCAAATGACCAAGGGGAAATTCTCAGAATGCCACGATGACCATCATAACGTGGGTTAGGCACGGATTTTTCCCGTGGTCGTCGGCAATTGACCTATCCGACCGTCAGGCGCATAGTGCCGCCCATCCCGCATGAGCTGGGTAAAGATCGGTTGCCGGACTGGTTCCTCAGATCGGCGATTCAATTGCTCGACCGTTAACTCGGTGAAAGGACGTATGGCTCAAGCCGCAGATGTAGTGCTGCCATCACGTGCTGACGATCACGACTATCCCATGGTTGGTGAAACGTTGGGGCTCTGGCGTCTCGTCCGAGGTTTGGGTCGAGGCGGCATGGGCGAAGTTTACGAAGCGGAATACGACTACATTCATTTATTATCCCTGCGCTACACTATCGAACAGCGCGATATGATTCGTCAAGAATTGGCCGCCATCACCCGCACGGATCAGGCATTACTCGCGGGCGATATGTTGGGTACGAATTTGCCGTCTGAAGCCCGCTTCGCGATTAAAATTTGTAATGCACGTAACGGCACTGCCGGACATAAACGATTTTTAATGGAAGCCGAAGTCGCCCAGCGCTTAGGTGATCACCCGTATATCGTCACGGTGCACGCGGTTAATGGTGGATTGGACGAAGACCATGGGCCGGCACGGCGTTTAGATTTAGATCGCGGCAAATATCGTGACGTGGCTTTTATGGTCATGGATTTAGCGACACGCACTTATGATCATTGTAAGCTGACGGTCATGGAAACGGTGCACGTGGTGCGCTGTATTGCCACCGCGCTCGACCATGCGCATCGTCACGGGATTATTCATCGTGACTTAAAACCAGAAAATATTTTAGGCCCAGTAGAACATCCGTTGCTGACTGACTTTGGTATTGCCAAAGAAATGGACCAAACGGACGGCCTGACTCGTACCGGACAAATTATTGGCACGCTGGATTACATGTCGCCAGAGCAAGCCACCGATGCAAAACGCGTCGATCATCGCAGTGATGTGTATTCGTTGGGTGTGGTGTTATACGAAATGTCCACGCAAGGATGCTTGCCTTATTCGCATAAACTAGATCGCGATACCTGTTTGGCGGCGATTCGCAGCGAACGTTACGAACCGCGTTGGCCACGCGAATATAAACTCGAATTCCCTATTTCGTTGGAACGCATCATCTTAAAAGCCATGTCTCACCGCATGGAAGATCGTTATCAGGGGATGAGCGAATTTATCACTGATTTAGATCGCTTTGCTCGGGGCGAACGCATTCCATTTCTTGGTCGAGTTAAAGTAAATAGTTGGTTGCGTTTCCAATTGCGTCGTCGTCCGCGTTTGATCTGGGGCGTGGGCATTTTGTTGTCGCTGGTGTTGATAATCGTTACTTTCTTTTGGGCTCAGCAAGCGTTGGACTCTCGTCGCTGGGAATTAAAAGCGAAACTCGATAAACTCGAATTAGTGGTCAAAGCGGTTGAAGAGCGCAAAATTGCCCAGGCTGGTCGCGAAGAACTTAAAGATATTGCCTTGTTGGACGAAACCTTGCGTCTAACGCCGAAGGAAAGTTACACCGCCGAACGTAAACGTCGCGCTGAACTAGCTAAACGTATGGAGAACAGCCGTTTCTTGCGCGCACGTTTTTCTGGACGGCTTGGCAGTCGCGAATTAACCGCAGCGGAATGTCTGCAATCAAAAGAACAACTGCAAATAGCGGCTAATTATCTAGATCCACAATGGACGCTGGATGGCACTGATGGATTATTAGTTTTAGATTCGCTCATCTTGAAAATGGAACCATACGGCACAGGCACCGTGTACTGTTATGTGCATGTCACCAGCACCGATGGTTTCAAATTCCATATTCGCGAACGCGAAGACGCCCGTCACGTCACCACGTGGGGAATTACGCAAGGACAAGTGGTTCTCGCTACGCGTGAAGATGAAAAACCCATCGAGGTTTTACACAGCGAGACGTTGGCCCCGAATCGTCCAGCCTATGATATTAGCATCTTTATTGAGCTAACGCCTACCGGTATTCGTTCGTGGTGGCCATTCGCCGATTCGATTAAGGAATTTAGTTTCCCTGATAAACGTGGTCTGCGCGCAGGTGCTGCTGCGACGTTGGAAATGACCCTGCCCAAAGACAGTAAAATTCGCGCCATAGAAATCTGGCCCGAACGCGCACCGTTTGGTAGTGAGCCGAAGAAAAAATAGCGCGCCCAAGAATAAAGGGAGCAAAACCATTTCTAATGGAATATTAATGACGCTCTCTCGTTAGTCGGCGCAAGAACTATAAGGAAATTGGTTGCAGGTGACGTGTCTGTTGGACGAAGCAAATCGGGTAGAAAGGAAGAGAAGCAAAAAGGCAGATCCTGTGGTCTGTCCTTTCCTGATTCATTAGTGACTGTTGGACCGGGGAATTTTACTGCTCCTAGCGATGGGGGTTGGGTAGCTGGAAAGCGCTAAAAAGATGGCTTTGATACTTCTGCACTCAACCTGACAGGATAATTGGTCTACCTGTTAACCCGACTGATAATCCTTACGCACATAAGACATTTAGGCGCTTGTTTGACGCTTGGCGGCAATACTCTGCCGCGATGATCAAAAACAGTCTTTTCACATCGGCGATGATCGCTTGTAGCGTCGTGGTTTTTTTTGCCTTAAGCGGCACAACCAACAGCAAGCGCAGCCGACAATTATTTTATTTATATTAGTGGTAGTGATCCGACGGCTGATACTATTCATTGTTACCATTTAGATCCGGCGACAGAAACATTTTCATTGGTGAGCAAATCCGCGGGAGGCACCAGTCCCGGTTATTTAGCTTGGTCGCCTAATCGGTCATATTTGTTTGCTCTAAATAGTAGAGCAACAGGGATCACTGGTGGAGCCGTTAAATCATTCAGCATTAACCCCAGTGATGGAAAGTTGACATTAATAAATACTGAGAGTACAGGTGGAGAAGGACCCGCGCATTTGTGCGTACACCCAAGCGGAAAATTTGTTTTTGTTGCTCATTATGGTAGTGGTCACGTGGCTTCGATTCCGGTGAATGCCAATGGCACATTAGATACGGCGACCACGGTGTTGCCCGTGGCTCCTGTGGGATATACGCCCAGCAAACCTGGTGTGTTTGGTCCCAATGCTCATATGGTTATGACCAACAAATCGGGGACTCGTTTATACGTGCCGTGCTTGGATTATGATTATGTCGCTATCTACAACATTAATGCGACCACCGGAGCGTTAACCCCCAACGCACCTGCAACCGCTGTCGTGGATAGCATAACTAGCTCGCGTCCTGGTCCACGGCACATGGCCTTTAGTGCCGATGAAAAATATGCCTACGTCATCAATGAGCTCAATTCGACGATGACTAAATTTAATCACAACACGACGACCGGTGCGATGACGGCTCAAACAAGTTTGAGTACCCTATCGACGGGAAGCCATTCAGATTATACGGCAGCACATGTGGCCGTATCGCCGGATAATCGTACTTTATATGGATCGAATCGGGAAAAAATACATACCGGTCGCAGTAGTATTGCGTCTTATCGCATTGATCAGATGAC
>CANETI010000207.1 GCA_947440715.1 Planctomycetota bacterium
AAAGAACAATAACACTACCGAGTCAGCTGTCAGCGTCGACACCATACGCTTTAATCGTCGCATTGTTGCTGACTGTACGATTAGTTTAATTAAAGCGGCGGCAGCGAATAAAAATATAAAAGAAACGTTTGATGATGCGATGCAGCGCATTTGGCGCTATAAACAAAAAGTACGGCCAGGACGATCATTCACCAGAATACGAAAGTCGGCGCAACGAGGGTGGAGAAATGAATCGAATAAGAAAAAAACGTGAATCTTAGCTTAATAGCATTAGGCAAAGCCCCTGATGAAAATGGTCGGGGCGACAGGATTTGAACCTGCGACCTCTGCGTCCCGAACGCAACGCTCTAGCCAAGCTGAGCTACGCCCCGATGTTTTAATGAATTTGGTAACTGCAATGACGCCAAGATTTAATTAAAAACTTAAACGTCAAACTGACGCGCCAAATCGTTTCGCCAAACGTTTCGCCAATCGGTTTTCTAAACGGTTCCTCAAAATAGGCGAAAAGTATCTAGTTATCAAAATTATGGTCTGCGTGACTCTTATTCATCACCGCAGATTTACTTGGTACTAATTTACTTGGTACTAGTGGCTTTCGGCTTGTCAATTGAAGGCAACGGCGGCGGAGAAATTTCGCCCGCGCCAACATAATTCAATTTATCACGCGCGATTAATTCGACGACATAGGGATCTTTTGCGCGTAAGCCGTCGATGAGCGCCTGTTGTTGGGCAATCTCTGCTTCAAGCGCAACGGTTTCTGAATGCTCTTGCTGTGCGGTTACGCGAAGGCGTTCAACATCCTGTTCGCGCTGTTGGAGGTGCATCCATAATCCCAAAACGACGACGGTGGCGAACACGCCATGGACGACAAATAATGGACCACGGGCAAGACTCATGATTGGACCTCGGCGGCGATCAGACTAGTGGTTGCTACTATGGGTAAGGAAATTTGAGACAGGCTCGTAATGACAGGGGACATGCTTTGGTAAACGTCGGCGGCTGCTCGCCGTGGTTGGTATGATATGCGTTTCGCGACCATTTGTTCACATGCCGCATTAATCGTTTTAAATAATCCAACCGCTGAACTGGCCAGGATGGCTGCGCCGATAGCAGCACTTTCAGCCCCAGGAATGGCATCAACTTGGCGGTCTAGTGCGTCGGCTAAAATCTGACACCAAAGCGTATTGCTTGATCCAGGTCCGACGACCAGCACTTCATTTGGCTCTTTTTTCAGGGCAAGCAGGGCGTCAACCGCACCTTTGACCGATAAGGCACCGCTCTCGAGTACGGCGCGAACAAGATGTCCGCGTCCATGCTGGCGCTGCATACCAACAAAACCGGTAAGTCGTGCATTTTGTTTTGCTGACACGTGAATTAAACCGTCGGCTCCCGGCGGAGTTTCTGAGGCGAGTTCAGCCAAGGGCTCAAGCACATCGCGCTGATTGCGCCGTGCTTGCATGACTTCGCTGGCAAACACGTGCTGCTGCAACCATTCTAATGATTCCGCACCAGCGAGATTTGGTTGAGCCAACGCCCACATACCGGCCAAGGTGTGACAGGTGGTGAGTAAGGCTCCGGAATTATCGCGGATCGCTTCGTCAGTGGGTAAAAATAATCCACCGACATCACCTAATTCGACCATCGCCGAGCCAGCTTGAATGGCACCAGCAGCAATGGCACACGACGCGGCGTGACTGCCGCCGGTAATTACTGGCGTGCCAGCTTGTAATCCCGCTTCACGCGAAGCGGTTGCTGTGACACGACCGCTAATTAATTGTCCGCTACTAATGGACGGTAACCAATCGGAATTAATTTCTAAAGCGCCAAGCAATTGCTTGGACCACGCGCGCGTCTTAGGATTAAAGAGCAGCGTCATGGACGCATCAGAAGCGTCGGTCACTAAAGTTTCGCATAAACGAAAGCGTAAAAAATCTTTTGCCGTTAATGCTACGCCCAGGTCATGCCACACGCGCTTTTCATTTTCACGTAGCCACAATAATTTAACCGCCATGGATCCGGTCGTAGCAGAGCCACAAGCCAAATTCATGAGGGTGCGAACCCCAACCATGTTGTTCAACGCCTCAACGTGAGCCGTCACCCGTGGGTCTGGTCCGAGCGTGCTTGGACACAAAGATCTACCGTCTTTGGTCAGCGCGACTAAACTGTCACCATCACCGGTAACACCAATGCAACGAATTTGGTCGGGGCGAAGCTTCGCTCGACGTAAGATTTCTTTTATTCCCGTACGAGCTGCTCGCCACCAGTCCTGAGGATCGTACAGTTGATCGTTACCGCCCCCATAGGCGCGATGCAGGGAAGCAACCTGTTCACCGTTGCCCGCTAACACGACCAGGCCAAGCCCAGTACGTGCTACATCGATGCCAAGAAAATACGCGGTTGGTGTTGCCATAGGGTAATTTAGCTGGTTAGGCTAGAGGCAAATGCTAGAAAGGTCAAGCATCCGACTGATATTGTCACCTAACCGTTTGCCACGGTTTGAGTATTTTTCGCAAGGTTTTTTGCCCGTAGGAAATTCAGTCCGTAAAAAATTCTGCAACGATGAAGGACATGCACTATGCTGTTAAACCCCAAACGACTTGTGAAATTCATGGCCCTAATTTCGTTATGCCTGGGGTGGCTTTTGTTCACGACCGGTCCACTGAGCGCAGACGAAATCTTCCTCAAAGACGGTCGCGTAATCGAAGGTGAAATAACCTCAAAACCTGATGCTGACACCGTCGATATTCGCGTTGGTGCGGGTGGCCTGGTTGCGGTGCAGCATTTCGCTAAACATCAAATTCGCAGCGTAAAATACGGTGTTTCAGCGCGGCAAGAAGCGCTGGACTCGCTGCGTGGCGCATACGACACGATGCTGGCACGGACGGATGCGACAGCCCAAGATTGGTGGACACTCACGCGTAAATTACAAGATCGTGGAGCAAGCGCCTTGGCGAAAGATGCCGCAACGCAAACCGTCATGCGTGAGCGTCATCACGAAGACGCGCGCCGCCTATTAGGCATGGTGCGTTATCGTGGCGTTTGGATGCGACCCAATGAAATTGCCGCAGCACGCGGCGAAGTTTTTTTCCGCGGAGCGTGGGTACCGTGGGAGGTACAACAGCAAACGCTTGATGATGAAAACAAACGGAAGGAAGACGCCCTTGCGGCTCGCAAAGAGCGCGATGACCAGCGTCGCCTAGCTCGCCAAGCGGCTGCCGAAGCCGCTGCCTCACGCGCAGCAGTGGCCATCTATCCGGAAACCTACGTCAGCGGCTACTATCGCTCCCCATATTACAACGCGTACGGCAGCAGCATCTATGGTGGCTATGGTGGCTTCAGTTACGGACACACAGGTGGCTATCCGACACAGCCAATTTATCGGCCTTACCCTCCATACGGCGGAGTTTATCCACCGCACTGCAATACCGGAGGGGGAATCGCCTGGCACTTAGGCGCATCCGGCGGCGGATCAAACAATGCTTGGTCCTTAAATTGGAATGGCGCATCAAACCACTCATCCTCTACTCGCTGAGTCCTCGCCCTCTGCCTTGCACTTGACGTAGGTCCTTTCGCCATACGTTGCTCCCTCCGCTAGAACCGGGTGCACTGGTCGGCGGGCGAATCCACTTTTCGGAGAAACGTTTCAATGGCTGGTAAGGAATACATCTGGGGTCTCGGTCGTCGTAAGACCAGCGTCGCGCGCGTGCGCATCGCTCCAGGCAATGGTCAAATGCTCATTAATGACCGTAAAATCGAAGAATTTTTCCCACTCGATCGTTTACAAAAGCTCGCTCGTAAACCGCTCGAAGTGACGGAAACCGCAGCTCGTTTTGACGTGTTTATCAACGTCAACGGCGGCGGAACCACCGGTCAAGTCGGCGCGTGTATGCTCGGCATCGCTCGCGCCTTGGTCAAAGCCGAACCAGCTTCAGAAGCAGCGCTTCGTCGCCACGGCCTGATGACCCGCGATAGTCGCATGGTAGAACGTAAGAAATACGGCCTGCGCGGCGCACGTCGTGGTTGCCAGTTCAGCAAACGCTGATCTCGCCTCCTATTCAATCGTATCGTCAAATGCCACGAGGGCTTATGCCTTCGTGGCATTTCTCATTTATGGCTTTCGCGCAATAACAAAACAACAATTCGTCGAGGTGAAGCAGGGGGAATTTCCATCCCGAAGCCCAGAGCATTGCCCCTAAGTCGGCCGCTACTCGGCACGGCTCAACCAATGAAATTATTCACAGACGCCGAAGCTAAAAACGAGATGAGCAAACCAATTCATTTCCGCTCTCAAAATTCCGCGTCTCCGCGCCGCAATTAAATTACTATTTTAGGCATAATTAATAAAAAATGAGCATCAGTGAATAAATGAGTTGGCAGGGGGTGAAGCGGTTTGATTTCTCGACTTCAGTCAAATGAATTTCCCCCACCCATCGCGTCAAAGTTGATCGCTGATCACTCCACGCGTTGATAAAGAGTGATCCGCCATACCAGACAGGTCACATTAACGATCAAGCATTTCGATGCGTACACAGCACAGGAATAAACACCCTTATGGCGCACTGCTCCCCGACCAAACGTTGACCAATACGAGAAGTGCCCCTAACTTGACCCAGCACCTCGGTTTACCCAGGTGAGCCTCGCAAGGCGTAATGGCGCAGACATATCAATCAGACGCCACGTATCAGCCCAAAATAAATTACCAAAACGCCCACCCAACACCCTCCAACCCTACCAATTCCCGTGTTAGAGGGTGTTCAAAAACCCCCTAACACCCCCAATCCCCTGTTAAGCGGGTGTTACAACGCCCCCATGCAATAAAAACGTGCGTCCCAACACCCTCCAATTTGCACAGAGTGTCCGCCAACACCCGGTTACACCCCTCAGCGTAGTTGTTAGTGAGTGTCTGGACATACTACGGCAAAATTAGACGGTCTAATAACTCCCTCTATACCATGTTAGAAAATAAATCCATATGACCATGTTATATAAATATTTAGATGAAAAAGGAGTCGATTTAATTATCAATAATCGGATCTTAATGACCAAAGGAAACGCGGTGAATGATGCCCACGATTATTTTTTCCGTATCGATCATAATTATATGTTAAATAGCCTAATTTCTGACATTAAGGACGGGGTTAAAAGTGACAGGATTTTACGTTTCGTTCATAATATAGTCAACGACAGACCCGACATGGCAACGCTGAAAAAATTTGCG
>CANETI010000208.1 GCA_947440715.1 Planctomycetota bacterium
CAAAGTCAGAAGCGGTTTTTAACTTGGTAAAGGCCGAAGTTTGCTGATCCATCGCTACGACTGCGGGATCAGGACCAGTCGTGGTTAATGCGTCGAGCTCAAATTTATCGAGCAGTTTTCCCGTTTGCGCTTGTTCACATTTTCCTAATGCGCGCGCTAAGTCATCAATCGTGTCGGACGTTATGCGATTATTGTCGCGCCGAATGCCGCTGAGCCATTGTCCGGTATAGGGATTGAGCCACAGCCCTTGGCGAAAAATGCGCAGCTGATCAATAAAATTAAGGTGATTAGTCAGATAATGTAGCCATCGTTGATGCAGCAAATCTTTGAGCGGTTTAGGCTTGAGTGTCAACCATGGTTTCGTGGCTGAAAAATGCCGTAGCGCCACATCGAAATGACCAAATGGAGCCGATAATATTTCGCCCGTATACGGATCAATCCAACCACGCCCATCCATGGTATTTAAACGAAATGCCGGATCTTTCTCGAGTGCCAATAGCACCCAATCAGGTAAACGAATTGGCTTTGATGTCGACATGAGCAGCGCTCCAGGTTGGCCGGAAGCTACACCGACTTACGCGCGTTGGCAGTGTCGTGGTGAACTGCCGCACTTAAGCGAGTGGCATGCGGGCCGCGGACTTGGTTAAGACGCTCTCGAAATGCGAGCCATAAATGCTGATAGGTCCGCCCGCTTGCTGCACCGATAGCCAAAGCGCACGTGGTGCTGGTGGTGATTCCAGTCGTCGCTTCCGAGGCGGCGGCTTCAGCACCTTCGCGTGCACAAGCGCCGTTCGTTAGTTGTGGCGTGGTCCAACCTTTGTCGCCAGCCATCCCGCAACACCCGGCAGATTGGGGAATAATGGGTGTGCCGAGCGCGGCAGTCGCCGTGGTTAAACTGCTGACCCAATTATGCCGGTGTTCACTGCAGGTTGGATGAACGAGTACGGCGGCCTGCCCTGGACGCAAAACGCCTGCAGCGGTGAGTCGCGGCAATAATAATTCGCTGACCACGGCAGCCGGTGATAAACGACGCATGGCCTGCCAACGTGGACGTTCGTCGTCGGTAAGTTGCATCTCAATGTCATCCCATTGCCCAGCACAGGTGCTGGTATCAGTGACTAAAATGGTACCGGGTCGACTGCTGGCGAGTACGGCGGTAATGGTGCGTCGTAGCATCGTTGTGGCAGCTTCAGGAAATCCTTTAGAGGCATATGGCTGTCCACAACACATATTGTTTACGCCTTCCGGAACAATTAATCCTATGCCAGCGGCCTGACAACAATCCGCAAGTGCAGCAGCCAATGACCCAGGTCCCATCATACGACTGATGCAGGTGGGGAAATAAACGATCGTAGGCGCATCGCCTCGTGCTTGCGGCCAAATAGTTGGTAAAGCCGCAGCTGGCGGCGGCAGCGGTACTGAGGATCTCGGTAGATGTTTTATCGCGGTGAATTGTGCGAGACGTAATCCAAGCCGCGTGGCGCCAGTGATAAAATCCCAGTAATCAGTCGAGGCTAACGCCAATCGCTGTTGCCAACGTGGTCGTTTTGCTGCGCGCTCTAAACGAACTAAATCTCCGGTATTAATATGTACTGGACATGCGGTTTCGCACATGCCGTCTGCCGCACAGGTATTTAATCCACGCTCTTCCCAGGCAGCTGTAATTGCCGATGCATCTAAACCGTGGCGTGCCACCGCTCGTAGCGCTGCGATTCGTTGACGTGGGCTATAAGTAACATCGCGACTTGGACAAACCGGTTCGCAAAATCCGCATTCAATGCAGCGATCAACCGTTGGATGCACGGCGGGCAAGGTTTTTAAATGTTTCAGATGGGCTTGCGGATCGTCCGTTAATAATACGCCGGGATTTAAAATAGCGTGCGGATCAAGCAGCGCTTTAATCCGGCGCATGTAACCAACGGCAGCTGACCCCCACTGTTTTTCGACAAAGGGAGCCATGTTACGACCGGTGCCGTGTTCGGCTTTTAAATGGCCGCCTAATCCCAATACCGCATCGACCATGGCCGACATGAATTGGTCGTAGCGCTTCACTTCTTCAGGTCGTGATAAATCAGGGGTGAGGGTAAAATGTAAATTGCCATCTTTTGCATGGCCAAAAATAACCGCGTCATCATAGCCATGATCGGCGAAACAGCGGCGCAGCGCCCGTACGCCATCCGCTAATAATTCGACCGGGAAAGTGACGTCTTCAATGACCACCGCCGTACCAGCGGCACGCACGGCACCAACGGATGGAAACAAGCCTTTACGAATTTTCCAATACGCTGCCTGCACGGTGGCATCGCGGGTAAATGTCGCAGGCGCACATAGGGCACAAGCGAGTAATAATGGCGCCGCTGCGGCAACGCGCTCCATAAGCTGGGATTCGTCCGCTTCTTGAAACTCAACTAATAATGCGGCCGGTTCACCAGTTGGCAGGTCGTGCGGCAACGATGCGGCAACACGGCGCAAGGCCACGGCATCTAATAATTCAATGGCCCGTGCGCCGATAGCGGCGAGTGGTGCCACCGTGCGACTAGCTTCATCGATATCGCTAAATAATAACCACGCAGTCGCGCGGAACCGTGGGAGGGGAAGCGTGCGTAACGTGACCGACGCGATAAAGGCCAGTGTCCCTTCACTACCGACGATGAGCTTCTCTAGCATTTTTACGGGCAAATCACAATCGATTAACGCATTGAGGCTATAACCAACGGTATTTTTTGTGGTAAATGCCTGGCGTATTTGCGCTGGTAAAGTGGGATGAGTTGCCAATTCCGCCGCGAGCGCCGCTAAATCGGCATGTAATTGTGGGTGCTCGTGTTTGAAGCGTTCATCAGCGTCCTGAGCGCCCGTATCAATTATGGCGCCATCGCTCAGCAATAAACGCATTCCCGTGACGGTGTGATAACTATTTTCAATCACCCCACAGCACATGCCCGAAGCATTATTCGCAACAATGCCACCCATTTCAGCTGCTTGAATACTGGCCGGGTCTGGACCAATGCGGCGTCCATGCGGCGCTAATGCGGCATTGACCCACGCTCCAACGGCACCCGGTTCACAAGTGACAGCATGCGCATCAGCGGCAACCGTGATGCCGCGTAAGTGACGACTCACGACAATTAAAATACCATCGGTAACCGCTTGACCAGATAAGCTCGTCCCGCCTGCGCGAAAACAAACCGGCACGCGCTCAGCTGTCGCAATTGCTAACACCGCCCGCACATCATCACTGGTACGAGGAATCACCACCACGCGTGGCAATAATAAATAAATACTCGCGTCAGATGCCCATTGCGAACGATCAACCAGGGAATCGAGCACTTGCTCGGCACCAACGGCAATACGCAGACGGCCAATTAACGGGTCATTCATAGCGAAGCATGGTGGAAGCTCGACCGCCTGACGCTAGTGCCCATCGGCGCGCAATAAACAAAAAGGCACCTCGTTAGCTGGCGTGGCTAGCGAGGTGCCCTTTTGAATTTTCTGGTGTCGTAAAGACGATTAGAACATGGAATTAGTAATGAGTCGGTTCCTGTAATAAGCGCTGAATCCAACGAATGGTGCCAACTGGATTTTTTACCCACGTTTGGGTTCGACGACTATTGCCACTCCAGGTATGGCCAGAGTTTGGCGGGAACGCGACATAGTGTTCGTGGTATGGTGCAATCTCGCCATGAATATTATGATAAGATGTCTCTAATACGGCAGCGCTCCATTCGATACGATACCACAAACGAATTTCGCCTGCACGAAGCGTGTTAAAATAAGTCTGGTCGCCATTAAAATAAGGCTCCATACCGGCATCTTTGACGTCTTGCCAGTCTTTAAATCCTTCCGATTGTCCGGCGCCACAGGTGAGGACGAAGGTTGCTGGACCATCGCGGTAAACGCGAAACCATGATCGACCCGCCGATTGCACAACAGGCCGTTTATCGCCTTTTCTATGCTCGGTGTACAATGGTGCCATCCCGGATTTCATCGGGTGACCTGCGCTGGTCCTAGAATTCGGATCCCATTTGTTTGACGTCGCAGGCTGCGGATCTGGATTAAACATGACGGGGAAACAATAATCGGGACTACTGGGATTACGATCCATAGGATTATAAGCAGCACTGAGAGCTGTCGCATAAGGTGGAATGGCCATGCGATACATCGGACAACGAACGGCACCTCCAATGTCGGGCCATTTTTTACTACCCGGTGTAAATAATTGTTTCCCATCACGATCTTTGGGACCGATTTCTCCATCTCGTACATCAAGCCAGCCGAAGGCCTCGTCATGCACAAGCTGTCCTCCTTTAAGGGCGGACTTCGAATTGCTGGGCGTGGTGTAATCCCAGCGATCCCACCCGAGACGTGAAGATTCTTGTACGTAATTACAAGCAGCAGCCAACATAATCTTAGCTTGCGCATATTGAAGGACGATGCGTGATTCTTCTACGTCGCTACGCATGCGCGTTAAGAAAGTCAGAGCCAGGGCGGCCAAGAGCGCAGAGACACCTGCGACAATAATTAAGATGGTACCTTGTCGATTTACAGAAGCCGTTGATTTCATGGTGTATCCAAGTGAGGGTCATTTGAAGCGCTACTCGCATTGTCCCAATTTGCCCATCCGGTGGTCGGTTTTCGCTGCATGCGAGCGCCACGCAGCGTTGTTCCGAGTCCCGTCCATGAAAGTTCAATAACTTCACCATTAAAACTATTAGTTTGGCGAATGCGGGCGATCGCTACATGGCGTGAATTTTTAACGTAGCGTCCAAGGCCAGTTTCGGTGACCGGCCAGTGCTGAGGGATTTCCGCCATCATTTTCTGGGGAAAATTCACATGGCGATAATACCATTGCAAACCATCTCTTATGTCAAATTTACTTTGGTCTGGGTCGTCCTTCCAGGCTTGGTAATCAGACGAATATTTCGTGTAGCACCATTCAAGTAATTTTTGACTATTTGGTGGTGTATCGATTACTCCTTCCTCTTTTTGGCCCCAATCATTAGGAGACTCCGGATTTAAATACCCCCATGAGGTTGCGTAGGTTTGGCGATAGATACCACGGACGGTTCGTTGATTTCCATCGAAATTGCAAAAGTCATATCGACTTTGATCCCATGGAACCACAGCCATAAATGCCAATCCGCCTTCATTTTTATTACCGCTGGTCTTGTAGTATCCGTAGAG
>CANETI010000209.1 GCA_947440715.1 Planctomycetota bacterium
TGTGCGCCACGACTTCCGCCGCAGTAACCATTTCTTCACGAATTCGTGCCGCCATCGCTATTGCCGCCACGCGACGCGGCTGGGTCATGGCAATCATGCCGCGACGACCATAGCCCGCTTCCCACAATAATTTTGGTAATTGCGTGGTTTTTCCAGAACCCGTTTCACCCGTTAACACCACGACACGATGATCACGTAACGCTGCTAAAATATCATCACGCCGTTGTGCGACCGGCAATTGTTCTGGATACGCGATGGTCAATGACGTCGCCGCACGTCGCGCCACCACCGCAATACTCGCCTGCAAACGCGTGGCTACTTCTGCCACCACGCGGTCAACCTGCTGACCACGCTCATAACGATGTCGCGCTTGGTCTAATCGCTGGATCGCCCATCGCGCGTCAGGCAACATCGCTTGCGGTAACAAGGCGTGCAATCGCGCCAGATCCTGGGCAACCGTCGATTTACGCTCATGCGAAGTCATGCGCCAAAGTGTGCCATTATTCGCAATAAGGGAAACCTGACTTTATGCCAACTTTAAATCGCCACTGATTTTTGCTTTTCTCAACTTTATCGCCACAAACTTTTGCTTTTCTCACTCTGCATCAAAAAGACTTGTGTCGAGAGGACGCAAGACTATGTATTTCGCCGGAGGACAATCATGGAACCTTGGCTTATCGTTATCGTCGTCGTCGCTGTCATTGGCTTGTTCTTGTTTATGTGGGCCGTCGGGATTTATAACAATTTAGTGACGCTGCGTAATCGCTTTAAAAACTCATTCAGCCAAATCGATGTGCAATTAAAACGGCGCTATGATCTTATTCCCAATTTAGTCGAAGTGGCCAAGACCTATCTCAAACACGAACGAGAAACATTGGAAGCCGTCATCGCAGCGCGTAATCAAGCAGCTTCCTCTCAGGCGCGAGCGGCGGCAGATCCGAGCGATGCCTCGTCGATGAAAACATTTTTAGCCGCTGAAGGTGTGCTTACCGGAGCTATGGGTAAATTCTTTGCCTTATCTGAAGCCTATCCCGATCTCAAAGCGAACACCACCATGGCGCAGTTGAGTGAAGAGCTGACCACCACCGAAAACAAAGTCGCCTTTTCACGCCAAGCGTACAATGATAGCGTCATGGTTTTCAACACGGCGCGCGAAGTGTTCCCCAATAATGTATTTGCCGGCATGTTTAATTTTAGCGAAGCCGTTCCTTTCGAAATAGAAAATGCCGTCGAACGAGTTGCGCCAAAGGTGTCCTTCTAATGTCGCGATTGAGCGTCGTTGCTCAATGGCAGCAACGTGTCACATCGCACCACGAATGGATTACGTGGACTCTCGCCACGCTCATCTCACTCATAATGCTCTAACGCCGACATGGATTTTTTCTCCTCCCAAGATCGTGCTCGCTCCATCACTCGGCGCTTGGCATTGTTGTTTACTTTGGCGGTTTTAGCCACCGTTGTTGCGGTTAATATTCTGACTTATGTGGTTGTCTCTGGGTATATTGAACAACAACGATCGAGTCGTCCGTCCCGCATTGAAGCCGAACAGACTTACTCGACTTCGCCATGGATGAGTGATCTACACCTTAAATCGCAAGTGGCCGTCACGTTGATCACGTTAGCCATTATTACCTTTGGTAGTTTATTCAAATCAGCTCAATTACGCGGTGGTGGTCCAACAGTTGCCACTTCTTTGGGCGGACGACCTGCGCGTCCGGACAGCGATGCGCGCGAGCGACAATTGGTCAATATTGTTGAAGAAATGTCCCTCGCCTCCGGTGTTGCGATGCCACAGGTTTATGTCCTGGATCAAGAAGAAGGCATTAATGCCTTCGCTGCTGGACTTGGTCAACACGATGCGGTGGTCGCCGTCACGGCGGGTGCGCTCAAACAATTTACGCGCGATGAATTACAAGGCGTCATCGGTCATGAATTCAGCCATATCTTGAATGGTGATATGCGGATTAATTTACGTTTAATCGGCTTGTTACATGGCATTTTAATTATCGCGCTAACCGGGCGCTTGGTGTTACGTTTAACCATGCATAGCGGACGTTCGCGTTCATCGAAAGATGATAAAAGTGCCATTCCCCTGTTCGTCATTGGCTTTTCACTCTTAATCATTGGCTCAATCGGTCATCTCTTTGGCCAATTGATTAAAGCCGCGATTAGTCGTCAGCGAGAATACCTTGCTGATGCCGCCGCGGTACAATTTACCCGCAATCCGAATGGCATCGCCTCTGCATTAAAGAAATTAGGCGCCGGTTCCTCACGCTCGTTGGTTGCTCACGAACGCACCGCTGAAGCGAGTCATTTATTCTTTGGCAACGCTGTGACGGCTTCCTGGTTTGGTGGATTTGCCACGCATCCACCGTTAGCCGAACGCATTCGTGCGATTGACCCGTCGTGGACCGGCAATTTTCCACCAGCCTTATTGGTCGATGAACCTGAACCACCTTCGGCACCAACGCCAACCCGTTCACACCATCGTCAACGGTTAGACGCTGACTCCGTCGTTGCTCGTATTGGTCAGGTTTCACCAACACACGTGGCCTTCGGAGCAGCAATGCTCGCCTCCATACCAACCGCAATTTCCACGGCTGCACATAATTCATTTAGTGCCCGCGCCGTTATTATTGCGCTGTTGTTTGGCGTCGATCGTGCAAAAGCCGTTCCGTTACAGGATCTGCTGGAAAGGTCTGGCGATACGGCATTAGCACGAGAAGTACGCCGTCTACATGGACCAATTGCCGCACTCGGTCATGCTTCGCGCTTACCGCTGCTCGATATTTGTTTCCCTGCTTTGTCGCAACTATCAGACAGTCAACGACCGCCGTTTCTGGAATTGCTCAACCGCCTAGCCAAAGCTGATGGTGTACTAGATCCGGCAGAATATTGCCTCACCCGCTTGGTCGCCATTCATTTGCGCACTCCATCACGGCATATGGCCAGCGTGCATGCGATCAAACCACTCTTACCATCTTTAAGTGTGTTATTATCTGCCTTAGTCTATTTTGGCCACACCAATAAAGACGCTCAACGCACCGCATTTGCGGCAGGTGCGGCTAAGTTGGTAGAAAGTGACGCAACGCTTGATCTCGTAAATATGAGCAACTGCGGTCCCGACGCCTTAGATGCGGCGCTTGATCGCTTATTATTAGCCGCCCCAGGAATTAAACGCCGCATCCTAAGCGCATGTGCACACGCCATCGCCGCCGATGGCACCGTCGAACCGCGCGAAGCTGAATTAATACGCGTGATTGGCATGATGTTAGACACGCCTATTCCGCCATTCGCTGACCAGCTTGCTGCCGCCTAATATTATCGCTTATTATTTATTGATGACTCAGCACCAACATATTATCGCGGTGTACTGCAGTTTTTGGTAGCGCATAGCCGAGTATTTGCGCGGCGACATCTAAACGTTTGCCGCAGACTTTTTCTAATTCGTCTGAGGACAAGCCAACTAATCCACGGGCAATTTCTTCGCCATCTGGTGCGATTAATGCAACGGTGTCGCCACGATCAAAACGACCGCTGACGCTGGTTATGCCTGCAGGCAACAAACTGCGTTGTTGCTGGGCGATGGCTTTCACCGCTCCGACATCGAGATGAATTTGACCACGCACACGGCGCGCTACGGCCAGCCAACGACGACGCCCGTCGGCGCGTTCGCCTTGTTTTCCACGTACACGCGTACCAACGCTTTCACCCGCGACGATCCGTTCAATCACGCGTGGTTCGCGACCTAATGCGATGTTTGTGGTAACTCCTGCACCACTCGCCAAGCGTGCCGCTTCTAATTTTGAGCGCATGCCACCGCGTCCGCGTGCACTCGCATCGCCTGCTGCGGCGATTTGTTGCTGCGTCACCGTCGCAATGTCGTCTAGGCGTTTAGCGTTTTTATTCGTACGCGGGTCGGCGTCGTACACGCCGTCGATATCGGTCAGTAAAATAAGGCGTTCCGCACCAAGCAAAGTTGCCATTAGTGCCGATAATCGGTCATTGTCGCCCACGGTTAATTCTTGCACTGCAACCGGATCATTTTCATTAATAACCGGGATCGCTTTATAAGCAAATAATGAACGCAAGGTCGCTGTCAAATTTAAATAGCGTTCCCGCTCAGTAAAATCGTCATAGGTCAATAATAATTGCGCCGCAACTAAACCATGCGCGGCCAGCGCAACTTCCCAGCGATGAGCTAAATTCACCTGTCCGATAGCTGCCAATGCTTGACGATCAGGTAAACCTGGGGGACGCCCTGGTAATTTCAGAATCCCAACGCCACTCGCAACCGCACCGCTAGTGACCAATACCGGCTGGAAACCCTTGGCCGCCAAAACAGCGAACTGCGCCGAAATAGCATCAAGAAAAACTAAATCCAAACGCCCATGCGCATCGACCAACGAGTTCGAGCCAATTTTAATGACGATGACATGGGCATGATCAATCACGACGGTCTTCCGATTCTGGGTGGTGCTTATGATAATCGTCAGTGGATTGTTGCGTGAATTGTTGCGTGGATGATTCTTCCGTGAACATCCCTGCTTCATCCATGCCGCGTGGTGCCGGTGGGGCTTTAACTTCAGGCTCTATATGATGATCGCGATAATGATCGGCATCAGCGTCCGATAATTCCGCTGGATCTCGCGCGGTATCATCAACGTGATAATCGTGACTATGATGATCGGAAGATTCCGATGTTTCCTCAGAGGACGTTGGCGAAGCGGTTGAATGATCACGCGCAACCGGCGCATCATCCAAGGACGCTGCCGGTGACGATTCACTGACCGGTGCTAAGGCACGCGCCGCTCGCTCTGCTGCTTCCGCTTTATCGGCGGCCGCTTTTTCTACCGCTGCTTTTGCCGCTTCGACTTTGGCTTCTTTCGCATCCATGCGATTATGATGCCACATCATTACGCGACTCAACAGCAGCCCCAATTCAAATAATGAATAGAGAGGAATCATCATCATAATCATACTTGGTCCATCCGGCGGAGCGACAAACGCAGCGATTACGACAATAACCATAAAGGCAATTTTTCGGTGCTTGGCCAAGGTTTCTACCGTGACCAGACCAACACGCACAATCACCATGATAAACCAGGGGATATCTGCAATTAATCCGAAGATAATCGTCATTAAGACAAAGTTTGAATGATATTCCTTTAAA
>CANETI010000210.1 GCA_947440715.1 Planctomycetota bacterium
CCAATAACGACCGAACGCGGCCACGTCGCCATTTGGACACCAGCTAGTTGTCTCGCCGGATTACCCATCAGCCCATGGCACGCCACGGTCTTGCGCGCGATTCCTAAAGGCCAAATCCGGGTCGAGGTTCCCGAGTAAAAAATTGAATCAGCCCTTATAATTTATCCGAAGGTGATTTTACCGGCCACCGTCCTGTTATGCCCATGCTACTGTCCATGCTACAGCGGCTAAACGCATGGCTGATTTTCATAATTTATACCTGTCTTATATACTTATCCGCAAATAACACTCACAAACATTCGGAGTAACCTCGATTAAACTCCCCTCCACTCTTGGATGGACTATCTGAACCTGCCTCGTGCCAAAGAATCGACTATCGCCAAATGCTCATCTCTCGTCATATTCTTGTCATGAAGATTATGGCAGTCCTGACTCTGCGGCGTTTTGATCGCCAGCAAATGATGGCGCAGCCTGATTGTGGTTTATGCGCATAGCGTTTGTCACTCCAGAATATCCCAATTGCGGCCCGTCTTTTGGCATTGGTGCCTATGTCGCTCGCTTAGCCCAAGATTTCACCGACCATGGTCATGCGGTGTTAGTGATTGTCGTATCGGCATCTGGTTGGTGGGTCGGACATAGCGATCACGTACAGCGAATCAGACCGCTTCACTGCCCAGGCGTGTTGCGTCCTTGGATGAGTCAGGGTTGGGTCACGCGTACGTTAGATGAATTAGCTCCTGACATTGTTGAAATTCCTAATTGGGGAGGATTAGGTGCTTTTTTACCTAAACAATGGCCCTTAGTAACCCGTTTATCCACCTCCATCCAACAGATGGCTGTCGAAAATACCATAAGTCGCCACTTACGGCATCGTCATGCACGATTGGAATGTGCTTCGGTAAAACGTGCCGATGTGGTCATTGCCAATAGCCACACCATTGCGCTCGCCTGCGCTCCACTTTATCGCCGTATGGCTGACTACATTATTCCACATGCATTTTCATTACCTACTGAGCCAACCATTCCGCAGGGCAATGATGTTTTATTTGTTGGACGGCTAGAGCATCGCAAAGGAATTGATGTCTTATTACGTGCTTGGCCAATTGTCAGTTCCGCATTTCCACAAGCCACGCTCCATGTGGTCGGACTGGATCGGCATCACCTTGCCAATAAATTACCGCCCGCCCTTACCGCTCGCGTGCGCCTACATGGGCATCTTGAACCGGATCAATTGAATGCCTTACGGAACAAGACCTCCATTCAAGTAATCCCCTCTCGCTTCGAGAGTTTTGGCTTGACCGTGATCGAAGCTTTTGCCCACGGCCAGGTCGTCGTTGCGGCCGATTGTCCCGGTTTAGTCGAAACCGTTAATAATGCCGGTTTCACTTATCCAGTCGAAGATCCACAAGCACTTGCACAAGCATTATTACACACACTTAAAGACTCCGAGCTGCGTCAAACCTGCAGACAACTTGGTAAAATAGAATTAAATACGCGCTTTGCGCCAAAAATTTGTCGCGAGGCAACCCTGGCCGCTTACCAAGATGCTCGGATACGTGCACGTCGTCCAATAACCGCATTAACACCAAATTAATGCGGTATTATCCGCTATTTTCCTAGTATAAATCTCACTTACTGACTACGGCGAATGAGGATGCCGGCCGACACCGCGATGTGCCGTTCGAGTAATAATCGCGGCCACGGATCAGCTCGATATGGTGGCACATCGACCCACTGATCGACAAAGCCGGTGCCTGGTTCCACATCAATGATTGCCAGTTCATGCCCCTGACGTGATAAACGCTCTGACAAGGCCTCTAAATCCTTCTTACGCATTAAAATAGTTGGTCCATGCGTTATCGTTTCATCATTACTTCCACCGTTAAATTCCAAGGTATGCACGGCAAAACCGCCAGGGCGTAAACACGCCAATGATTGTTCAATAAAATGCAAGGAGTGCTCCAAACTACCAAGATGCTCTAATGCACACGCAGACCACACGAAATCAAAATTGGTCAAGTTACTTGGAATATTATTCATGTCCGCGGTTTGAAATTGAACCAATTTATCAAGTGTCGCATTAGCAACAATGTGCGGCTGTCGCAAAACGATTAACCCGTCAGCGTGCTGCTGATAATTAATCCAACCATCACGCATGCCTTGCGTCACGGATTGATCCGTTGCCGTTACCTGTATTCCTCTACTCGCAAAAATGGCTGGCAATAATTCACGACCAACTCCGAAGCCAAGGGCTCGTTTGCCCGCCATTAACATGCCGCAACGCTCTAGCGCAGAAAGTATATAAACATATTCCCATTGCTTACGGCGAAAGCTTGGTGGCTCGTGCAATTCAGCACACCAACGATGGTAATTAGGAGTGCGAAAATGCTCCTCACGACAAAGCAATGACGTCGATCCAAAGGTTGGATTATCTGGCAATCGCTGATCAGGTTGACCGCACAACGTGCGAGCAATAAGTTCCTGATTCGACTTCAGATAATCGGCGCGCCACGAAAATCGCTGCCACCAACGCAGCTGCTTGAGCACCGGCAACGAGCGCAACAGGGAACGAAGTTGAGGATGCATAGTCGCTTTATCTGATGGGGTTCCGGTCTATCAACACATAAAATAAAGCTGTAAATCGTTTCATCCTCAAGCGCTTGCCGAATCATCACGCAGGTCGCTTTCTTCCACAAAGCTGTAATGCTATCAAGCACAACATGATTAGCGTTGATATCGTTATTCCAACCCGCAACCGGCATGCGTGCTTACAGCGAAGCCTTCCATCACTGAGTAAGGCCGCTGCGGCTGCGCGGGCTCGTATTATTATTTGTGATCAATCGCGAGAACCCTTTATTTCTCATGATATTGAAACGATTCATCGTCCAGATTTGAATGGCCTACCCGCCGCCCGAAATGTGCTTTTAATGCAGAGTCGTGCGGAAGTGGTTGTTTTTGTCGATGATGACACTGATATAAGCCCTGATTTTGTGGTCACCGTCCAACAATTGGCGCAACGAGAACCACAGGTATTGGCTTGGGGGCCAGTCATGGAAACCCGCGAACGATGGGTGCGACGACTCCATCGTTTAGCACAATTGGGTATTTTTGCTGATGCACGGCGACAAACACATCGTCCCAACAATAAGCCCACCACCATGTTGTTTGGTTGTTGTTTTGCCGTGCGCAGATTAGCAGCGCTGGCGATTGGTTTTGATGCGCGGCGACCAGGTTATGCGTTAGGTGAAGACGCAGATTTTTTTCACCGACTCCGCAATGCCCATGACGGTCGCATTGTTTCACGTTTCAGTGACCAGCTATTGGCTCATCACCGACGCGATGGTCATGATCGCTCCGATGCGTTTACTCGCGGGCAAGCCAAGGGTGCTTTTCTGTATTGGTGGGCACGTCGTCATGGCGGTGGCAATCCGTTAACATGCGCACACCTGGGTATCGCCTTAGCTGCTGCATCTGCTGGATTTGGTGCCGAACCAGCCGATTGGCGCGGCGTATGGCTAGGCGTGACTGGCTCCAAGCACACGATAACGCCACCGAAGCCAAACCCAGCGAACAGTAGGTAGCGCAGGCGTACCTCAAGTGGTTTCCCATCTTGAAAATCGCTTGCATCTCGACTAAGATCATATCCCGCACTCGACCATGAGGGCGAAACACTGAATGTCAGCATCTCGGACGGCGCCGCCGGTTACAGTGTTGAAAGTCAGTGACGATAACCAGCACCGCACAAGGAGAGGCTTGGTTCCCGGCAATCGACGGTTTCACGACCACATGATTCCTGTGCTTAGTCACTTCGCGTAACATATTGATTTAACAGATGTTATGTTTTCGCCATGACCCCCTGGAGCGTCCATGAGCAGCTTGTCTTTGGATTTCACAAATTGCCTGGCCGAAGCCATTGGTGCCACCCACGGTTTGATCAAATCTGAAATTGATACCTTGGTTGCTAAGTTCCCCAAGCACCACGAAAATGTCGACGAGTTACGTGCCAATGGTGAATGTGCTTTTTTCGATCTGCCCTATCAAGATCTCAGCGAATTACATGCGGCACTAAAAAAACATAGTGGCCAATGGGACAATCTGGTGGTGGTCGGAATTGGCGGAAGCGCCCTCGCCGCACGTTGTTTGTTAGGTGCATTAGCACACGGAGCCTACAACGATCAAGACAGTAAAGCGCGGAAAAATGCTCCGCGGGTGTTTTTTGCTGACAATCCAGACGCTCAATACCTCAGCGATTTAATAGAGGTGCTGGATCTGAAGAAGACACTCTTTCAAGTCGTCAGCAAAAATGGCACTTCGGCAGAAACCATCTGTATGTGGCTATGGCTGTCTGAATTATTAAAAAAGAAAGTTGGCAAGGGTGCTCTGTCTCATCAGGTCATCATAACCACTGATCGGGAAAAAAGCCCGCTCATGGAAATCGCCAAGCAAGAAAAAATAGAGACTTTACCCATTCCCAGTAACCTCCCAAGTCGTTATGGGATATTAGGAAATGCGGGATTATTTGCAGCTGGACTCTGCGGCATTGATATTGTCGCTCTTTTAGCTGGTGCCGGTGACATGGATAAACGCTGCCGGCATGGCGATGCCATGCGCAATCCCGCCTATATGCATGCGCTCATTCATTATTTGCTAACGCGCAAGCGACGCAAAACCATGCATTCCACGTTTTCCTTTTCGAATCGCTTACATGCGGTTGGAGAATGGTATACGCATTTAAGTTCGGTGAGTCTGGGTAAAATGCTCAACCGCAAAGGCAAAGCGGTGCACGTTGGCCCCAGCCCGGTTGCGGCCCGTGGTAACTTTGATCTACATGGACAAATGCAGCTCTTTTGTGAAGGGCCATTTGACAAAGTGGTGACATTCATCACGGCAAAAAATCTCGGCCCGGCTATCGTTGCGCCTGCGAGTTATCCAAAAATGGAAGCCTTTACCCACCTACAGAATGCTGATTTCACCAATCTCATCGACCATGGTTTCTTAGGTGCCGAGCAACACATTACCGCCGCTGGTCGCCCCAACATGGCCATTCACTTAGATGTAATTGATCCCGCCAATATCGGTCGCCTGATTTTTATGCTGCAGCTCTCATCCGTCATGAGCGCCGAACTGTACGGCATTGACCCATTTGACCAACCAGGCATTGAGCACTGCAA
>CANETI010000211.1 GCA_947440715.1 Planctomycetota bacterium
CAGTAACCGAAGCCCTGGTGCCAAGTTCACTTCGAGCGTATGATTAGTCATGGCATCACGATCCACGATTCCCTTACTACATGACGGCTCACTTCCACCAGTCGCCTTGCTGGTGCAATGGCTCAGAAACATTATTGATCCAGAAACGACCTGTATCCACATCGAACAAATGCCGCCCGGCAACGGCAGCTTGCCTGATTTATTTGCTCAGGCAGGAATACGCCACGTCTCAATTCACCGACCTCCTACAACTCGACCATTTCGTTGGGATGGTTGGGCTGGTGGGCGCGTTTATGTCCATGTCGAAAATGATATCACTAATGATCTCCCCATTCATCACGGCGATCTTCCACATGATTTACCATTAGATCATGTGGATCATGGTGTTTTAGGATTCATTGATCTCGCACGTTTGGAAGACGCTAATGCCGTTGCGCATCGTGATAACAGCACCGGTGGCGCGGTATGGCTCCATATTCTTCACGCGATTGGTGCAGACGGCACGTTTGAATCTCCAAACGTACCGCCATTAGCTAACCATGGAGCAGCAACTAACGCCAATCAATTAGGCGCTTGGAATCCATTACCTTTTGCTCGACATGCCGTGGTTTCTTTGCCAATTCCCTCTGGAACTCCTCCGTGGGGTTTATGCGATGCACGCGGTGCGCGTCATCCCGTTCAAATTGTCGAAGGACCAATTGGCCGTGAATTATTAACCACGATCAAGCTCGACGCTTTGGCTGCGACCGTATTCGAACCATTATTTGATCCAGTGCCAAGTTGTCATTGGGAAGTTACGCGCACCGTAATCGATAATGGCCGAGTGCGCGCCGAATTAGATCCACTGGGACAAATCGTACGTTTATGTACCGACGGACGCTTTGTTGATTGGTCCGGTCCAGCGCTGCAACCTTTGCTCGATGGCTTGCCATTTAGCGGGCAAGTTACGACGACGGTTCTAGAAGAAGGACCGGTTCGCGCACGAATAGCGGTCAATCGCGTTGGCCCACGTGGTCAATTGCATGTCATGTATACGTTACACGCCCACGATGATATCCTACGAGTCGCTGTTAGTTGGAATGGAGAGAGTGAAATTGTTTTAGATTTTCCAACGACGAATCGTTCAGCGCCGCTTGAAGTCGCTGGTGATTTAGCCAGTTGGTTAGTCAAACAACGCCATGATGTACGCATTCCCGATCGTCCATTAATTCCAGGTGTTCGGTGGGCTCGATTACACGATGATAACCACGCTGGCTTAGCTATTATTGGTAGTCGTCCATTAACCATGTCTGCATTGAGTGGTCATATTACGGTGCATGTCTCGCGAACGGCGAATTTCGCCTTAGGTGAAAATGCTCGCAGTGTAAACGCTATTCCCCTCAGTTGTTTATCATTATCACTTGCCACCCCACATCGGGCTGCGGCAACGGGAGTCTTGCCTGGATTATTTCGCTTAGAAGGAGGACAAACGGTACCTTGGTGGGTACGTCGACCTGATGGTTGGTGCGGTGAAATATTGTTAGGCCAGCAAGCGCATGCACGCTCGCGCACCGTGTTGTACCTCTCGGACTGCACGGAAGTTCAACGCTGCGATTTGCGTGGAACGGTGGTGCAAAAACTCACTCCAACACCCGATGGCGATGGCTATGAAATCGATCTCTTAGGAGGCGGGCTAACGCTTATTCGTTGGCGCTGAGGTTAAGCTTTTGCCAGCTTGCCAAGCGCGCTCGTTCGCAGACCGTGCCGCGCGAGGCCACCTATGACTGCAATCTTGCTCGATATCGAAGGTACCACCACGTCGATTCGTTTTGTTTACGATGTGTTGTTTCCGTTCGCCGCCCAAGCCATTCCAACCTTTTTGACGCAGCATGCACAGCGTGATGATATCGCTGAAACCATCGCGCTTATCAACAAAGATGCGACGCCTGCCGATCAACGTGCTCATGCGGTTGCCACCGCCATCGCTGTTGTTCAACGACAAATGGCTGGCGATATTAAAGCCACTGGTCTCAAACAACTCCAGGGCTTGGTGTGGCAATATGGTTATGAAAGCGGCCAGATTCGCGGCCACATCTACGCCGACGTACCAGTGCTCTTTAATGCGTGGCATAAGGCTAAGCGACCCATCGCGATTTACAGTTCTGGTAGTCGCCTCGCGCAACAATTATTATTCCGCTATAGTGAAGCCGGGGATTTAACGCCAAATCTTTCGGGCTATTACGACACCACTTCTGGCCCTAAACGCGAAGCAAAAAGTTATTCCGCAATTAGCGCCGCATGGGGCATCGCACCACACGATATTACTTTTTGCACGGATCAACCAGCTGAAGCCGACGCGGCGCTGGCAGCAGGGATGAAAACCGCCGTGATTATGCGCCCTGGAAATGCCTCCTTACCTGCTGGGCTACAACACGCCGTGCACGCTGATTTAACCAACATTTAATTCGCGATCTATGCACTTGGCTCTCTATCAACCGCAAATCCCTGGGAATACAGGCAACATTGGTCGGCTCTGTGTCGGCCTTGATGCGACGTTGCATATCATTGGTCCGTGCGCTTTTGATTTTAGTGAAAAAGCATTGCGTCGGGCTGGCTTAGATTATTGGCCACAGCTGAAGTGGTTTCGCTATGATGACTCAGATCAATTTTTATCCTGGCTCGGCGAACGTCAGCCGTGGCTCATTACAAAATATGGCCGCCAGAGTTATCATCAAACCGACTACGTCGAAGATGATGTGATTATTTTGGGTAATGAAGTGCGCGGACTACCCTCGGAGTGGCATGAACGTTGGGCAGAGCGCCTCATTGCGATTCCCATTTTGGGACCAGTTCGTTCTTTCAATTTGGCCAATGCCGCCGCTATGGTGCTGTCACATGCGCGCACAAAAATGGGACGCTTTGACGGTTTCATTCCTATGAAACGGCCTGATGCCGTGACACCCCCCTAGAATATTCAACTGACGCCTTTTAAGTCGTTTAGTGAATCACGATTAACTACCATAATCAGTCAGCTTCCGCCTGAATGATAACGGGACTTGGCAATTCGACGAATTGAAGGCATACTCATCCGCATTCATGCCTCACACTTACGCCAACAAGCTCTTAACCGCTGTCATCGCCGTGGCTGCGCAGCTCTGTGCACAGAGCTTGGCGTTGTTCGTGAGCGTTGTTGTTATCATTGGCACCTCAATGGGAACGCTGCGAGCTGGTGAGGCACTCGAACGCATTACACTACAACTAAAATTTTATCACCAGTTTCAGTTCGCTGGCTATTACGCGGCGGAGCTTTGTGGCTTCTACGCTGATGAAGGCCTGACTGTTGATATGCGCGAGTTGGATCCCAACACCAGCATCGAGCAAGTTCTAAGCACGGGTCAAGCCCACTTCGCCACCTACAATGCCAATATTTTACAGCGCTGGGGTGAAGGGGCTGACCTTTTTTTATTGGCCTTCATCCATCAGCGAAATCCACATGTGCTCATGGTGCGCAAAGACAGTCCTTATTACACATTAGCAGATATTCTTAACTTACCTAAAGATCAAATGGTTGGCTCAGTTTCGAGCAATGAGATTGATCTCGCTATCGCCTTTAGGCAATTAGGGCAAGATCCCGCAACTTTTTTTCCGCGACCCAAAACCCCATCTGATTTTAATCAATTTATTGATGGCAAGTTGTTGGTGTACCCAGGATTTCTCGCCAACGAACCTGCACGTTTTCGTTCCGCTGGGGTAGACGTACGCACACTTAACCTGCTGCCACGGCAAACCATTATTCCAGGCGATGCGCTTATTTGCCGTGGAGATTTGTGGCGTAATCGTCCCGATTTAGTTGAACGTTTTCGCCGAGCCAGTTTACACGGTTGGCAATACGCCTTATCGCACCCGCAAGAACTCATTGATCATATCCTGCTCAGTCGCGCGAGTGAAACCCAACCACAAAATCGTGATCAACTCATTCAAGAAGCCGCCGTTACAGCAGAGCTCATTGACAACGATCGCTTTCCACTTGGCGACATTAATTATGATCGCCTCACCAATGTCGTCGGGTTATTAAAAGATGCGGGACTCCCAGGAGCGGTGCCACCCGAACTAATTTTCAAGCCAAACACCCCCGCCCCCATTTGGCTAAGTTATTTTGGCGTACTATTAATTCTCTGCACGTTGGGTTTCATTATCTTAGCATTCATTACGCGACGTCAGCAACGCTCGCTCACTGAAAGCCATGGTCATTATCAAAATTTAATTGATACAGCAGACGGTTTCTTTGCTTTTCGCGGCCGTCTATTAAATGACAAAGATCTTTATTTCGAGGTCGCCAGTCGCTCGATAGAAAAGATTCTTGGCTACCCGTTACAACACTACCAAAATAACCCGCTCCATTTTATTAACCAAGTGCACGAAGATGATCGGTCCGTACTAGCATCTCATTTCAAGGCTTTGCTCCAGCAACGCCAAGGACGAATTCGCTTACGCTTACGACTGCGCCATCCACACAGTCAACTAATTCAAAATGTATTACTCAATGCCACGGCGATGCACACATCCGACGGCATCTCCCTTGATGGTATTTTTATCGACTTCACCAGCGAGGCGTTGGCGGAGCAAGAACGCGCCACGTTGCAAACACAGCTACAAAATTCACAACGAAATGAAAGCTTAGGCTTACTTGCCAGCGGCGTTGCGCATGACTTCAATAATATTCTCAGTGCAATTCGCGGTAACGCAGAATTAGTTGCTAAACAAGTCCCTCCGAGTCATCAGCACCGATTAGATCGCTTATTTCAGGCTGTCGACCGTGCGTCGGGTTTGGTGCGACAAATTTTAGCTTATTCAGGCCGTGGTCGCGTTGAAAATAAACCGCTCAGTTTAGCGGATGAGTTAGCGCAAATTAACGCTCTGCTTAAACATGCTTTACCTGAAAACGTAATTACCCACTTATCTTTAGAAAAGAATTTACCGCCGGTCCTTTTTGATCCCGCTCAATTTCAACAAGTTGCGGTTAACTTATTAGTGAATGCGGCGGAAAGCTATGGCGGAAAACCTGGCGACGTCCACGTTATCTTAGATCGTCTTGATGAGCGCATTCGCCTACGTGTTATTGACGCTGGCTGTGGCATGGATCAAGCTACCATGGCCCG
>CANETI010000212.1 GCA_947440715.1 Planctomycetota bacterium
CCGTGGGCCGGATGCGCCTGGGGTTTTGCTGCGTGTAAAAAAATTATGTGATAGCGGTCGAGCTCGCTGTTTGATGGGGAATCACGAATATACGTTGTTACGTAGTCTGGGTTTTCCAGGATCGGGTTTTGATCCAGATCCACGTTTATTTGAAGCTTGGGTCCGTGGCTTTGGCGGGCATGCCGTTATGAAGGCCTATAACGTGCAAACAGCGGAAGCGCTGTGCGAGGTGATGGAAGAGCAGTTAGCTTGGTTGGTTAATTTGCCGTGGATTTTAGAAGGAGAAGAAGACGACAGGCATTGGGTGGCTGTCCATGCTGGTCTTGGCGAACATTCGGTGGCGACGCAATTATCTGCGTTATACGCCGGATGGGAAGGCGATGATGGTGGAGCCGTACCACTGTTTAATAAAGCCTGGTCGCATAGTGTGCCCGATGATTTGCCAATGAATTGGTGCATAGTAAGTGGTCACACGCCAGTGCGCCAGCCACTCATTACTTCGCAGCGAATATTATGTGATACCAGCGGTGGTTTGCCGGAGCGCAAATTAAGTGCGGTCGAATGGCCTTCCGGTCGAATTATTCAGTCGTAGGTCGTCGACGTGCTAAACGCCATTGAACGCGCGATACACCAGTACCAGCATCTGCTAAAGATTGCGTCACGCGGTGGTCGTAGTGTTGTTTAATTTCAGCCAATAGCGGGGAGTCAGCGACTTCAATAATGAGGACACCGGCCTTTAAACTGGTGGGTTTTATGCGGGAGAGAAAAGTTTCGCCAAGTGCGCTTTTTAATGCATCATTGACGCGTTGAAAGCGACGCAATTTACGAAAAGTTTCGCTTCGGAGTAATTGTGAAATCTCGTGAGCCAATGGTTTTGTCGCGCGATAACCATAGCGTGGTTTAGCGGACAAACGCCGATCTCGTTCTGGTCCAGACTGAAAACTCGTCATACGTCGATTGAGTCCTTAAATGTACGACATGCAAGTCATGGGTGGCGACGGACATTCAGCTATAAGCGTTCAATGATGTCAGCTAACTCACGTAAATGTAGAATTTCAGCGTCCGGTTGGCAGGCGCTGAGTGCGTCTTGCGAGTGCATGTTTTCCGTGACTCTTAAGCAGGTGCGAAAACCGCACGCCCGTGCCCCTTGAATGTCACGCATTGGATGATCGCCAACATGCAATATTTGTTCGGCAGGAACGCCAGCTTGATCGAGCGCGTGTTGGAAATGACGTGGATGCGGTTTAATCCATCCGACGTCACTGCTCAGGCTGTAAAAATCCAAATAACTGGCCAAGCCATGGCGCACAAACCATTCACGACAAGCGTCTCCGGGCCATGGCGTGTGCGACAAAATTCCCAAGCGGTAACCACGCGCTTTGAGCATGCTCAGCGCGGACAAGGTATCGCCATAGGGAATGACGGTATCGGTCAAGCGTGCCATGCAGCGGGCAATGATGCGCGACAATCGATGAGTTTCGACATCCATACCATCGACGGCTTTGACCCAGTTACTCAGCATCGCAGCAAAATCGAACTCTTTGTGTTCGGGATTAGCAATCGGATCAATCGAGCGCTTCCAATCGACCGACAAATCTGCCATCGCCGTTTGCGTGAAAGTGCTCGGCACTTCACATCCAGCCGTGCGCAAATCGGCTGCCAGCTGATCAAAAGCTCGTCGTTGAGTGACCAAATAGGGCATGCCAAAATTGGCGGCCAGGGTGTCGCCCCAGTCAAGAGTGATGGTCGTGATGCGTGGAGTTTTGGGCATGCGCGACAGTCTCAGTCGCTCCGCCCAGGACCAAATAGAATTCCTCTGCCTTTGCCGTCGATGTTGCGATAGTATCCCCGATGGCCGAAGCGGATGTAACTTTAGTTGAACGTACATTGGGAGGTGACCGCACCGCTTTTGAGGCGCTGGTTGCTATGCATGCGTCTCGTGCTCGTGCGGTAGCACGCGGCGTCTTAGGTGATGATATTGCCGTAGATGATGTGGTGCAGGAATCATTCATGCGTGCTTACAATCATTTGGGGCAATTGGGTGAACATGCAACATTTCCGGCGTGGTTAAGCACCATTGTTCGTAATGAAGCGGTCAGTTGGTTACGTCGCAATGCGCGCGTACGTAGCGTTGATAGCGAAATATTAAAAGATGTTCCGCAACAAGAAGGCGCGAGTGAAAACCCACAACTGGATCGTTTGCGCGGTGCGCTTGATCGACTTGCCCCGCAATATCGCGAGATATTGATGTTAAAGTATGAAGCCAATCTCGATTATGATCACATCGCTGACAGTTTAGGTATCAGTGTTTCAAATGTGGAAAAACGCCTCTATCGCGCTCGCCAAGCATTGGTGGCGTTATTGCCAGACTTGGCGGTGCCTACAGCAAAAGAACGTCTGTTGGAGCAGTCAGAACCAACGACAAAAACTTCAGCACCTGAACCACAACCGTAAAATATCTTGGTGGTAATTATTATTCTGCGACGCGTGGCTTAAGTAATTTAGCTATGTTTGAACGATGTCGCACAATCACCAGGGTCGCGGCGAGAAATATAAAGAGGGTGAGTGGCAAATTAACCACGGCCCACGGCGCGGGAAACGTTGAGAGATGGGCGATCGGCACAGCGAGGGCGGCGATGATGGACGCGGGACCAACGGCTTCGCTGGGTTTCATCTGAAACACGGCATAGCCCAAAGCCCAAACCAACAGCCAAACGCCAAAGGCAATAGCAGCGGCAATATAAACCAAAGCGATTAAGACGCCAAGCGCCGTCGCGACGGCTTTGCCACCTTTAAAGCCATGAAAACAGGTAAAGATGTGTCCTAAAATTGCCGCTGCGCCAACTAACACCGGGAGAGCGGGATAAGCTTGATGACGTTCCACCAGCAAGAGTGCGAGCAAAACTGGTATTAAGCCTTTGGCGAGATCAGCAAAAAAGACGACGAAAAACCACGAACGTCCCATGACGCGGCCAACATTGGTGGCACCGAGATTACCCGAACCATGTTGGCGAAGATCAAGGCCTTTACTTTTCGCGGCGAGCCACGCAAAGCTGACCGAGCCTAGTAAATACGCGCCCAGAATAAGCAACCAACTCATGATCGGCGTTTTCTTTCACGATCGCGAGGGGGACCACGGCGTTTTGGTTTATTTGATTTCGGCAGGATCAAGTTGGCGCGGCGTTCAGCTTTAGTTCTAGCTGTTACGACAATGTGTTCGTCCATGTGTTCATGGAAGACACTGTCGCGAGCTTTGAATAAAATGCGTAATGGCACGCGTTTGAACGGTAAGCGTTCGCGCATGAAGTTTTCTAAATAGCGCGAATATCCTGGTTCGATCCAATCAGTACGATTAACCATAAAAATAAACGTAGGTGGTAATGATTCGACTTGTGTTCCGTAATAAATTTTCGTGGCGACGGGACCGACTTTACGGGGCCGACGTTTCTGGGTGGCGAGTTCAATTAACTTATTGAGTTCAGAGGTGGGAATACGTTGCTTATTTTCTTCATGTAGTTCAGTTGCCAAGACCAACGCGGAACCGATATTGGCGCTGGTCAGCGCGCAGGTAAAAGCGATCGGTGCAAATTTTAACCCAGGTAAACGATCACGTAACCAAGTGGTATATTGAGCACGATTGGCGCCACCTTGTTCAGCGAGATCCCATTTATTAATAACAATTACGGTGGGTTTACCTTCTACTTCGCAAAAATGGGCAATTTTCTTATCAACCGAACCCACTTCGTCACTGGCATCCAAGACTAAGAGAATGACGTCCGCACGTTTGATGGCGCGTTCGGTACGACAAGCCGCGTAAAATTCGAGGTCTTGTTCAATTTGGTTTTTCTTGCGCAAACCAGCGGTGTCGATCAGCATGAATCGCCCTTCGGGGCGATCGATCGGCACATCAACCGCATCGCGTGTGGTCCCTGGTAAATTGGCGACAATGACGCGCTCTTCACCGCACAGTGCATTAGTCAGCGATGATTTACCGACATTGCGTCGTCCAGCTAAGCAGATGGCTAAGCGACCATCATTGCGTTCGGATGCCACGTCGTTGACGCCTTTTCGAGCGCCCGGTAAATCCGTGCATAAGCGTTCTAATAAATCGTGCAGTCCAGTCGCCTGGGCGGCACTAATACCCATCGGCTCGCCAAGGCCTAAGGCCTGAAATTGGTAGGTTTCGTTATCTAACGCATCGTGATCTAATTTATTGACCGCTAAGACGACGCGATCTTTGATCGGACGCAATTTGGCTGCGATTTCGCGATCCAAATGGGTGATCCCTTCACGGCCATCGGTCAACATGATGATGCGATCCGCAGCGAATATTGCGCGTTCCACCTGGCGATAAATATCGGTTTCTAAACGATGTTCATCAACGATGCCGATACCGCCAGTATCGACAATTTCAAATTGCCAGTCATCGCGAATAACTTTATGTAATAAGCGATCGCGCGTGACTCCTGGTGTGGGATCAACAATCGCGATGGGCTGACCAACGAGTCGATTGAATAAACTGGATTTGCCGACATTTGGACGGCCAACAATAGCGATTATAGGTAACATGGTGGACACTACGTACAGGTAAGAGGAGGAACAATGATTGCCGATAAGGGTTCGTTGACTGCCACAGTGAGCAGTCAGATCCTTAAAATGAGATCCTTAAAATGAGATCCTTAAGAGCTATTCAAGAAACTACGGCAAATGGGGGGCGGTCGGGTCGGTTTTGGGTGACGTCTTTCCATCCGGCTTCATCAAATGCAGGGGCAACGTAAAACAGGGTATTTGATCCAGCAAGGACCAGTTGGCAGAGCCTGTTTCAACACCCAGGACTTCCTGCATGGCGAGGGCTGCTGCTAATGCCTGTGCGGGAGGCATGACATTGGGATCAGGAAGCCACGCCACTTCGTGCGTCGATTCACGTTTTCCGCTGAGTAAACGGGCAAAAGGGCCTTGTAAGAGCTCAGGTAACTCCGTTGGTTTTGCGAATGGATCGAGTGGCACTGGCGTCGTGGTCACCCCCAAGTGGCGAAACTGCAAGAGGCGGTAGAGCGCATAGGCGAGCGGATCGCGCCGAGCGAGCGGTACTTCCCCAGCGCTTGCAGGCATGCG
>CANETI010000213.1 GCA_947440715.1 Planctomycetota bacterium
TCACATTTCCGCCCTGAATTTCTCAACCGCCTTAATGATATCGTTATTTTTAGTCCACTGACACGTAAGAATCTGAAAGGTATTATTACCCTACAAGTCGCACGCATTGCTGAGCGCTTATCTGATCGTCATATCAAATTAACACTCACTGATGAAGCGATTGATCGCATCTTGAAAGATGCCTACGATCCGCTCTATGGTGCACGACCACTGAAACGTTACCTAGAACGTCAAATCACTAATGGCCTTAGCCGAAAATTAATCGCTGGTGAATTAACCGATGGCAGCAACGTGACACTGACACCAGATAGCATTGAAGGCTTAAAATTACAGGTCGAAGCAGCTGGTGGCGAACGCGCAGAAGCCCAGCGATAAGCTGATTATGATGAAAAAGCCATGCTTTTTACCCTTTACAATAATGCCAACGTCGCCGCATGCAAAAGACCATTGGTCACCACAGCATTTCCCGAACGAATTGACGGCGTTCCGCGCAAATCGCTAAATCTGCCACCCGCTTCGTTCACCACTAAACTGGTCGCTGCAACATCCCAAACTGATAATTGTGGTTCTACCACAATTTCCGCACGTCCGCTGGCGACTAACATGTGACCATACGCATCACATAAACCACGTTGCAACGCGGTGCGTTGATTCAGCGCCGTAAATGCCGCGTCCATTTTGTTCTTACTAAACCAAGCGGGGGATTCGTAACAAAACAAAGCCTGGTCAAGCTGTGCAATTTTCGATACGTGTATCGCTGTCCCATTACAACGAGCCCCACCGTCATAAACCGCATCGTACATTTCATTAAGCGCAGGAATATACACCGCTGCTGCCACCACCTGATTATATTCTTCACACGCAACCAGCGTGGCCCACAACGGCACGCCACGAACAAAATTACGCGTGCCATCAATTGGGTCGACAATCCAACGACGACCATTATCGACGCCACTTGTCCCAAGACTCTCTCCCGTCTCTTCGCCAAGCCACGCATCATTTGGAAAGATTTTTTGAATGAGGGACTTACAAGCAGATTCTGCTTCGCGGTCTGCGATGGTTACGGGGCTGTCATCAGATTTCCATTCAACCGGTAAGTCTGGACGGCGAAAATGCGCTAATGCCGCGCGGCCCCCTGCTTGGGCGGCTGCAACTGCGACATCGCGGGCTTGGCAGTGTAGAGACAGAGCTTTGGCCATCGGGCACCTCGGTAGTTGGCATGCTGACAGGTCATGCAACACTGCCAAGCCTGTGGCGGCTTCAGCAGGTGACATCCCTGCGATCCCAGGCAACGTGTGACCCCGGTTGGGAGTAATGGCTTCATGAGCGCAGAATTGCCGCAAGCACCAAATGTCCTCGCAGCGGGCGTTGAGATCCATGGTTACGTTATCCAACATTTGCTCGGCCGTGGCGGCATGGGCAATGTCTATTTGGCCACGCAAAAATCGCTCGATCGGCAGGTTGCGCTAAAAATTTTGCACCCGAATCACTTACGTAATCCTGCTGCGATCGAAAGCTTTTTACGCGAAGCACGCGCGGCAGCCCAATTAAACCACCCAAATATCGTGGCCGTTCATGACGTCTTCGTTGAAGCTGAGCGCAAGTTGTATTGTTACTCGATGGAATATGTCGAAGGACTTACTGCCAGCCAATTAGTTCAATCACAAGGCGTGCTTAAACGTGCGCAAGCACTCCACCTTACTTATCAGATTGCTAAAGCGTTAGGGCAAGCGCATCGACAGGGCATGGTTCACCGCGATGTAAAACCGGATAATATTTTGATCACGAAAAGTGGCAGCGCGAAATTACTCGACCTTGGCTTGGTACGCGACCGCATCATGCAAGCTCCGGAATCTGGCTCACGCGTACTTTCTATTGTGGGTACTCCCGAATATTCCGCTCCAGAACAACACCGGAATCCAAAACAAGCCGTGCCCGGCAGTGATGTTTATAGCTTAGGCGCAACTTTATTCTTTTTACTGGTTGGACGTCCACCGATCAGCGGCGAAACCATTATTGATTTAATTGTACGCGTAGCGACCGAACCATTATCCTATCCTGCAAACATCCCCGCCGATTGTCGCAAATTATTGGATCTGATGTTAGCGAAACGCCCATCTGATCGCCTCTATGATGGCGATGCCGTAGTCGAAGCACTGCGTGCTATTTCTGAAGGCCGCATGCCCCACCTCCATCCGGAAGGATTTAATGATGGTGGGACTACGAATATTGGTGATCTAGACGAAGATTTTGAAGACGCTGAAACGGAAGGCGAATTACCAAGTCGATCACTGCCGACTGATGTCGAAGGTGCGCAAACCAAAAAGCCTCGCGCTCGCCGTCGTCGTCGGTAAAAGACAAGAGCACCTTTTCTGTCGTATCTGTCGCACTGTCTGTTCATTTGGTTTTCATACCAATTTTAGGGACACTCGTATCTATTTTATAGATACTAAATTACTCGCCTACGGCCTTGCAACTGCGCTGCCTCACTGGCCTAATTTCCACCCATATGATCGACATATTTATTGAATTTGCCTAATGCCTCTTTTACAAATGATGCCGAATAATTCGACGCATTCCTTTCATATGCAAGTGACCTCTCATTATCATCTGGCTGAGGCGTAACGTCCAAGGCTCCTACGCTTTCTGGCATCACTTGCTGAGTGGATGCTGGCCCCGTTCCGGTTGGGATAAATGCTGGATCGGTGGTGAGCAGTAGGCGATCAATCACTACGCCATCCTCACGCATCCACATATTTAAGGTCTGCGCTCCGGCAGGAATCGTGATGGTGTAGGGTGATTTAGCCCAACCTAAGATTCCCGTGCTGGGTACCGTTACGCCGGTGGTATTGGTGGGAGGCGTATTATTTATTCCGATGTGGACGGAATTATCGGCGGTCGATGCGCCTTTTCCGTACAGCCATATCGTATAGGTTCCTGTCATATTCGTCAGTACATAATCTGCTCGTGGGCTGGTGGTCGTAATGGCGGTCAGAATCTGCGCACCTTGATTTGGCAAAGCTTGGATGGCTTCACCAGCGACATAACTCGCATTAAAAACCGGAGTCCAGGTATGAGGATTGCCATTGGTGGTGCCCACGGCGTCTTCGGCTTCGACCACGAACAGGGAATTTACACTGTCGTCATTCGTTATGGTGAGGCTCGCCGTACTTGGTGCGCCCAACGATGCGCCGGTCGCACCGCTTAATGTCAGCGTTACCGTCTCGTTCGGCTCAATCGCATTATCACCAATAATAGTTACGGTGAAGGTCTTCGCCGTCGCATCACCTGACACCCAATTTAACGTACCGTTACTTGCCGTATAATCGCTTCCTGCAGTAGCTGGGTTGGTTATTCCTGGGGCAATTTGATAGGACACGCTTGCACTACCCGAATTACCGCCACTGCGCTGCACGTTGATGGTGACGACTGTTGATCCGCTATTTCCTTCTATGTTGCTGTACGTGGACGAGGAAAATCCCAGGGTTCCAGGATTAGTTGACGGCGGCGTCGATAAAGTGGTTTTACTTTCAATCGGTCCGCTGCCGGTAGGCACGTACGTGGTCGAAGTGGTGAGTAACAGGCGATCCACCACGACTCCGTCTTCGCGCATCCACAGCGATATATGCTGCGTGCCAGTTGTCAGATTTACCGTGTATGGGGTAGCCACCCATCCCAGAACTCCGGTGCTTGGTAAACTTGCGCCGTTAATATTTGTCGGTGCGATATTATTTACCCCCACGTGAACTGAATTATCACTGGCCGAGGCTCCGCGCCCATAAACCCAAACGCGATAGGTACCAGCCGACGCCACTTGGACGCGATAATCCGCACGTGGACTGGTCGTCGCGATATTAGCGGTACGAGATAGTCCACTGTTGGGGAGAGCCTGAATGGCGCCGGTATTGGTAAAGGTGCTCGCAACCACCGGAATCCAACTCTGATTTTGACCAGTCGGGGTAAAGAAAGTGCCCGCTTCAGCTTCAACAACGATTAAATTCTCGACGCCGCTCGCTTGGTAAGCCGGCGTCTCGGATTCGTCGATCTGGAGCAGATAGGCGAATAGGTCATTTTGCTCGGCAGAAGAAAGACCGAGGACACTTTTATGACTGGCTAGTAATGGCGACGGATCATCATTCTGAAAGGTGCCAAGCAGATTGGTCTGTGTACCGTCATGCAAATAACGTTCGGTCGTCCACAACCCTTTCAACGTTGGCGTGTCGAAACCGACGAGCGTACTATTGAGACGTTTTCCGCTTCCTGGTTGGGTAATGGTGCCCACATCGTGGAAACGATTCAGAGCGCTGTCCGTCAAGCGTGGGCCGCTGTGGCAACTCGCGCAATTTTGAGCGATAAATAGATCTTTGCCTCGTGCCGCAGACGCGGTGAGCGAGCCATCTTGATTACGAAATGGACTGGCTGGAACCTGGGTCAATGAAGACACGTAGGCAGCTAAATTATCCAGATCGATTGATTTACCTGCCTTTGCTGCCCCAAGCGACGGACTGGTTGCGGTAAAATCTGCCGCCGTCATAAACCCGAGACCTTGAAACGGTCCACGAATGTCGTGTTCAAAATCATGAATTTCATCAAAATTGCCTGTCCAGTGCACTGGGCCATGACCAACACCAGAACGACCACGTAAATCCGTGGTTCGGCGCAAACCTTCGCCGCGACCAGTAAAGTCCCACACCCGACCGTCATGACCACCATCCAGGTGACAGGTCGCACAGCTGATATAGCCGTCAAGGCTCATCTTAAGACTCGCGTTGTAAAATACGGTCTTTCCCGCTAAGACGGGAGGGCTCAGTAATTCTGTGGTGACGGTCGTTACTTCATTTAATTTGGTAACCACATTACCCGTCGGGCTATTTGGATTTTGCAGCGCTGAAACATCATAAACTTCTACCGAACGTCCCATGAAGCCATGGACATATAATTTATTGCCGTCAGGGCTGAGCGTTAAAGCCTGAGGCGCCTCGGTGGTGTTGTCGATAACTGCAATACTCTGCGATACCGAGTAAGCATTCACGACCATAATACGATTGGTGCCCTGGAAGGCGATGTAGAGCAGATCACCGCGAGGATTAAAAGCCACGGCACTGGGCGAA
>CANETI010000214.1 GCA_947440715.1 Planctomycetota bacterium
CAGCCGCGTAAAAGCTGACCGACATGGATATCAACGGACTCTCAAGAACCCCCAACAGGATAAATTTAATTGGCAACGTTAAGCCAACTTTTTGTGCGTTCTCTGGGTTGATATGGTAAGCCCAGTCCATTGGCTTCGCGACAATCAGCTTCAAATAACCTTCAAAATAAAAGGCAACTAAAAACAAAACACCAATAGCAATTATTGGAGTGATGAGTCGCCGACGAAGTTCATGGAGGTGATCCCCCAGGCTCATCGGCATGTCTTCCACTGGCGCTTCCCACTTGGCCATGATCAGTGATGTTCCTTATGCACGGCTGCTGCCAACACACCTGCGCGCGCAGCTACGATTTGGGCGATATTTTTATCTTTGCCATGTTTTTCGATCAGCCGCACTAAATGACTTCCCACAATCACGCCATCACCATGGATTGCCGCTAGCGCCGCTTGCTCTGGGCTCGATATGCCAAAACCAATACACACAGGAACATCATTCACCCGTTTTAATGCCGCAACCTGTTTGCCTAAATCAGCAGGCAACGTTGCTCGCTCACCGGTCACCCCCAGGCGACAAACATAATACAAAAAGCCGCGACTTTCGCGCATCAACATTTTTCGTCGCGCTGGTGGTGTCGTTGGTGCAGATAAACAAATGGTTGCCAATCCTGCTGCGCGCATGGTAGACAGAAATTCAGCCCCCTCTTCAGGCGGCAAATCGAGCGGCAATAAGCCGTCTACGCCCGCAGCGATCGCATCTTTGGCAAAACGTTCAATGCCATAGGCCATAACCGGACTGACATAGGTAAAAAACAACAAAGGGACATTCGTTCGTTCGCGAATACGACGCGCGGCATCCAACACGCCACGCACCGTAGTCCCACTTGCCAAGGCGCGCTCGCAAGCCGCTTGATTTGCCGGACCATCAGCCATGGGATCACTGTAGGGAATACCTAATTCGATAATATCGACGCCCTGCTCAGCCATAGCGACAACGATTTCCACCGTGGCATCTAAATCAGGATCACCCGCACATAAATAAGCGATAAACGCTTTTTTACCAGCCGCACGTAAATCGGAAAAACAACGAGTTATTCTATTTTCAGTTTTCCCAGATGATGTCACCGAATTCCGGACTTCCGGACCTCCGGACTTCCGGACTCCTAAGGACTCCCGGACTTCCGGACTTCCGGACTTCCGGATCTTTGCCTTACTCACAATTTAACCCCTTCAAAACGCGCCACTTCAGCCACATCTTTATCTCCGCGACCGCTGACATTAATAATAATGATGGCACCATTCTGGGTTTTCTTCACCACCTCTGGCAAAACACCAATCGCATGTGCTGATTCTAAAGCAGGGATGATTCCTTCGCTTTCGGATAAAAGATGTAAGCCGGCCAATGCCTGATCATCGCTACAGCGAATATATTCCGCACGCTTCGTATCACGCATCCAAGCGTGTTCAGGGCCAACAGATGCGTAATCTAATCCGGCACTGACAGAATGAGTACCCATTACTTGCCCGTCGGTATTTTGTAGGACGTAACTGGCCATTCCTTGGAAGACACCAAACGTTCCTCCGTCAAAGCGCGCGGCGTGTTCACCTAATGCCGAGCCACGCCCGCCAGCTTCTGCACCAATAAAACGCACGGACGTATCGCGTAAGAATGGATGAAACAAACCAATGGAATTAGATCCTCCGCCAACGCAGGCTAATAAAAGATCGGGTAAACGACCTTCCTTTTTTAGAATTTGTTTCCGCGCTTCGCGACCAATGACGCTTTGAAAATCGCGTACCATCATGGGAAATGGATGAGGGCCTAAGGCGCTACCTAAAATATAATGGGTCGACTCAACGTTGGTCACCCAATCGCGCAAAGCTTCGTTGACGGCGTCTTTTAAGGTACAAGTACCGGAAGTAACACCGATCACTTCTGCGCCCAACAAGCGCATGCGAAAGACATTAGGCTGTTGCCGGCGCATGTCTTCCGTACCCATATAAATGTGACATTTCAGGCCAAGCAGTGCGCATGCCGTGGCGGTGGCAACCCCGTGTTGGCCAGCACCCGTTTCGGCGATAATGCGTTTTTTCTTCAGCCGCAGCGCCAACAATCCCTGGCCAATAGCATTATTAATTTTATGCGCACCCGTGTGGTTCAGATCCTCACGTTTGAGATAGATTTTCCGCTTATAGCGATCAGACAATTTGGCCGCATAGGTGAGCGGGGTTGGACGACCAACGTAGTCGTGCAAGAGTTCAAAAAAGGCTTTTTTGAAGGTGGGATCACGTTTGGTGGCTTGATAGGCGGCCGTGATTTCATCAAGCGCGGGAATCAAGGTCTCGGGGACATAACGACCACCGTAGCGACCGAACCGACCAGCGGCGTCAGGTAAATTTACAGCACGGGCGGCAGCCATGGGTTCCTCGCGAGGGGCACACCATGGCCTAATCGCAGAGGTTGTCAAAAGCGCCAATCCAACCCTTGCTCAAGCGCCATAGATCATCTGGTATGAGACCAGCTTGGTTACCACTGTGCGGCTATTTGGCCGGCTATCTAACGGGCTATTTGGCCGGTGATAGCGCCACACCTAACTTGACGATACGTTCCTCGGTACGGCGGACGCGTTCCCAGGCACTTGCTACGACGGGGTCGTGGTCTGCGGTGGTATGAGCATTGATATACCCAGGGATGATCCGTGCGCCGCGTTCGTCATCGCGTGCCTTGCTCGATTGGACCAGTTCCGCGTTCTGGCGTTCAATGTCCAACAGCAATTTCATCCGTTGGTTGAAACCGATACCCGGAAGCAACTGGCGCGCGATGTCATGCGCCAATTCACCTGAACCAGGAATCTGCAAATTTCCTTCTTGTTCGGCCAGCATCACCCGCAAGCAATATCGTTTGAGTGCGCGTCCGTAAACGTCGATTGCTTTTATGCGCACTTCTTCACGCAGGAAATTTTTCCCAATGCCATCAATATCATCTTCCAGATAAACGCTTTTGGTATTGGTCACCGATAATAAGCGATCACGAGCATCACGTACTTGGCGCATAATCTGCGGACGCAACACTTTGTAGTCAATCATATGACGACGCGCCTGATCGCGTTTAGCAAATTTTAATTCCGTGCGTACCAAGCCATAGGCATTAGCGAATAATCCCCACGCGGGAATCAATTCATTAAAAGCAGGTGGCACTAACCCATGGGAATCACCTAATGGTTCCGCAGACACGGTTATTAAACTAAAAGGAAAGCGGATGCGTTGCGGTAAGGTAGATACACCCATACTAAAAACAGAATACGGCGATTGGCTAAAATCTGACGGGAATCGAATTGCGCAACCTAAGCCGTAGAAATTACCTTCGCCGGCCAAAACTTCCTGGTCCGGTGCGCGACCATTGTGATTTGATCCCACCATGGCCCCGTAAGCAATATTGCCTTTACCTTCGGGCCAATACGCCGCAATTAATAAACTTTGGTGATGGAAACCAACAAAAGGCCCAACCAAACTGGCGGTGACTTCACCTTTTGCGATGGTGGTATTTGGCCCAATGACGCTACCGGATACGGATGCGTGTTCGTCAACTGCGCTGTGTTCAAGCAAAGCAGATTGCCGCACAATACCATTCCCCGTCACGCGAACACCCCATTGCAAAATGGAATCGCTCACGGATGCACCGCCGCTTATCTCGGTCACTTCATCGGCTGACGATAACACGGTAACATTGGTCAGTTCCAACGCATGGTCGATAACCGCATGGACACCGATATAAGCATCGCGAATGCGCTTAATATGACGCACGCGCGCACGACGACGAACCCAACCAACGGGACTCGTCGCAATCGCGGCATAACGCTCAACGGCAGCGCGAACCGCAGCCTGTCCATCAACATCGCCGCGCTCGCGGGTGACTAAAGCGGATTCGTCGATGGTCACTTCTGCCCACAGCGGCAAATCACGACCACCCGTTTCAACACACAGCGGAATAAGTTGACCGACGCCAAATCGAGCTGCGCCTGAACAAGTAATCGAACCCACATCAAATAAAACCGATTCACGGTCAATAATCACATTGGCGGCAAAGCGGACATTTTCGAGCAAGCAGTCATTGCCGATTTGGCAATCAATCAACGTACAATCGTAAATACCCGTCGCTAATTTAATTCCGTCCTGCACTTCAACTTCACCGCTGAAGCGTCCGAGCACGCAAGCACCGCGTAAATGCACGCGGCGTACGCGAAAGGCGTCGAAATCTTGAGCGACTTGGATTTTATTGCAATCATCGGCGCGACAACCACGGTCTTCCATGACCGCAATTTCTTCACGCGACAGCGCACGTAATAATAATCCTAAAACATTATCGCGGCGTTTTGCCACTAAACGTCCAGCATCGACCAACTCGCTGTCTTGACCAATCAACTCCGCTAACGCACTTAATGTGGTTGGTGGTGTACGAATGCCGGATAATTGTTGGACGGTATCCGCAGGAACCGAAGTTTCAGACGCTTTTCGCATAGAATCCTAAGCGCAAAATTGTGGACGTGGATCGACGTGGGTGACAGTGAGATCAGCTTTTAGCTTTAGCTATTGATGCTGCATCTAAACGTGATGCGGCATCCCGATCAGCATAAATCGTCAATTTAGGATGCGTCAGCAACAAACTAGCGGGAACACTCGGACCACTGCGGCCTTCAACCATTTTGTGCAGCGCATCGGCTTTGCCTAATCCAGTTGCAATTAATAACACTTCGCGTGCTTCTAAAATGGTTGCCATGCCCATAGTAATGGCCGTGTGCGGCGTTGATTCCAAATTCTCAAATCGACTACCGTCACTTAAAGCGGCCAACGATGATGAGGTTAACGTTATGACACGCATACGACTTTTCGCCAATGATCCCGGTTCATTAAGCCCGACATGACCATTGTGCCCGAGACCCAATACGACCAGATCTAATCCGCCGCGAGCAGCAATAAGCATGTCCCAAGCTTTACATTCCGCTTCTAAATCTTTTGCGTCACCACGCGGCACGAAGGTTTGTTCCCCAGGAATATCGACTTGGTTGAATAAATGATAATTCA
>CANETI010000215.1 GCA_947440715.1 Planctomycetota bacterium
GGGCATACATTACCACACAGGTCATCAGCAGTAACAGGGTTCGCAAAACGACACGACTGCTCTCGTTAATAACGCTGCTATTAATGCCCATGGCCACCATGAATTATTTCTTATTCCAACGCAAAACGCGGCCAGACGAATTCCATTCACATTCCATAATGTTACCCTGTGCATCAAAGGTGACACCGTGTGGAGAGGTCACCACACCAGCGCGCCAATCGGCAGGCGCCACTTTGTTGGTATTTGTTTGGCCTTCGGTATCGTTGACTCCTAATACGGCGACGACTTTGCCTTCTTTATTCAACACTGATACGCGACCAGCTATTTCAGCTACCGCGACGTAATCGCCATGAAATGACGCCGAACTCGGACGACGCAGGCCTTCGGCTGGAACGTCGCCGATGATCGTGCCATCCAGTTGTAAATGCAGGATGCGATTATTGCCGCGGTCACAAACAAATAAACGCGGCGGGTCAAAGCGATTATCAAGGTGCACTTTGTGCGCATTGCTTAATTTCCAAGGCGCAACAGGCCCACCAAATTCAGCTTTAAATTTCCCACCTTTATCGAAGACAAAAATCCAACTTTTGCCATAACCATCGACCACATAAATATCGCCATTCGGCGCCACGTCACAGTTGGTCAGTTTTAATCCGCCAGTGCGTTTTTTGATCTCATCTTTGGTTGCCGTAACGCTTGTACCGTCATCTTTTTTAACCGTTAGCTTACCCCCTTCGTCAGAAATGATCACGCCATTAAATTTATCGCCTGTTTTCAACTCAATACTCACTGCCATCGCTTTTTCCGCTGGAAACGCGCTGGTAGGAATTTCCATCAACACGATGCCATCCGTTTTCATTTTTATCACTTTGGCTTGCCCCAACACCGTGGCGTAAATGGCTTCTTCGCCGTTGATCGTGCGAATAGCGAAACCGTGCAAAGTACCCGGACACTTTATTTGGCGAATAAACACGCCGTCAGCGCCGTAAACTTGCAGACCGCCTTCGCTTTGGCCTTCAACACTGACATAAATATGTCCAGCCGCATCGACTTGAATCTCACCGTGCCCATTACCGATCGTCGCCATGCCACGAGCTGGTTTAATAAAGTCGGGCACAAATTCATAGCTAGGGTCTGCGCCCCACGACAACACGCTAACACTAAGGGCCAGCGTCACGGAAAATAAACCACGAGTCAAACGGTTGGGTGACATAAACATCCTGATGAAAGAGTTGTGAATCTGAATGATAAGAAAGGACAGTCGTTAGTCGCCACGCAACACGACGTGCTGCGTGGCGACAGACAACGTGATGACATAGAGGCTTTTCTTGGCTTGCCAATACTATGCAGCATTTGGTGTTTGCTTTTGCAGAAATTGGGAGAGCTATCTTGGTTACCACGCGATGCGAATGATTTGACAACCCATTGACCAACGAAAAACAGCCAACATTGCCCTATACCAATTTTAATCCGTGGGATCAGTGCATTACAAGATCAACGTCAATATAAGCAAGCAAACGCGGAGATTTTATGAGAAATCCATTTATTCTCATTCACCTCCGCGTCAATTTTTTCCCCATCTTTTGAGCTCTTTTTAGTCGCTTCTCGTTGCGCTAAACAGCTCATCGTCCCCATTCCACTTATTCTGGGAGAGTCACTTTCAACACGCGGGCTTCGCCACCGGTATGCGGGACAATAACAATGCGATGACGATTGGTATCAGCGATATAGAGATGGGTTTTATCCGCACTGATGCCGCTAGGTTCGTACATGCCTGGGGTTAAACCGGTTATCGGTAAAGTCGCCACCACGCCCGTAACAGGATCAACGCTGCGCACCACCTGGTTATAGGTGTCAGTCACCATTAATAACGGGCCCTGGGCCGTGACGATACGCTCGACGCACAACGGGTGTTGAAAAAGCGCTTCTTTACCTGTCCCATCTTTTAAACCAAAACCGAATAAATCTTCGCTACCGGCAATCGACGTAACCAATCCTGCCGGATCTGCGGCAACCCCGCGAATGGTGCTGTCTTCTGAGTCAGCAATAAACAACGTCGTGCCATCAGTCGCAATGCCGCTGGGTTGGGAAAAGGTGGATTCGGCCAAGGGGCCATTAATGCAACTTTCAGCTCCCGTGCCAGCATGGACGGCCATAGTGTTCGTGTCGATGTCATAACGCCACATTTGATGACTGCCGGCCATGGCAATATGAATGCTGTTGCCAATTCGTTCGATATCCCACGGACTATTTAATTGGACCTTATCGGCTGGACCGTTGTAGCGACGATGACGACCTTGTTCACCATTACCAGAGATGGTGCGCACCGTATTGGCCGTTAAATCCACTTCGCGCAGGGCATGGTTTAACCGATCAGCGACATATAATAATTTACCGTCGGCTGATAACGTCATGCCTTGTGGTTCATTGAAACTAGCTTTAGCAATTTCCCCGTTTTCTATGGCGGGATGACCAGAGCCAATAATGCGAGTCACTTTACCGTCGAGCGTAGTCTCTAAAATCCGATGATGCCCTGTATCAGCGATAAAAATTCGTTGGCGTTCCGCATCAACCAATACTTTTCCAGGATACAGCAGTGGCCCTTGAGCGGAGGCATCTAGCTCCTTTTTAAACTTTAATGGCTTCGCTGCTAACGTGCCATTTGCTCGGCCTTCTTCGAGCAATTTCGCTATGGTGTCGTCTAACAATTGACGGTGTCCCTCGCCCGATACTTTGCCAATGGGTTTTCCCGCACTGTCAATTAATGCCACGGTTGGCCAGGAATTCGTACCGAATCGTCTCCAGATATTAAAATCGCTGTCGACCACCACCGGATGTTCAATGGTATAACGCAACACGGCAGCACGAATATTGGCCGGATCTTTTTCTTGATCAAATTTCCCTGAGTGCACGCCAACCACGACAAAAGGCTGGTCTTTATATTTTTCTTCAAGGAATTTTAAGTCGGGAATCACATGAATACAATTGATGCAACAGTAAGTCCAGAAATCGACCAACACCACGTGTCCTTTGAGCATCTCATCGCTCACCGGAACCTCGGTATTAATCCAGCCTTTGCCACCGCTAAAAAAATCACCTGGCCGCATGTTATCTGGAGCCACGGGAGGAACAGCGCCTGGTTTTTCATCAGCGGCATAAGCGTTGGACATCGCCAGCAACACACCGCTCATTAATGCAATACTTTGGATGAAGATCGAGGTCATAGTCACAAGAATGCTCCTGTTAGTTATACAGCGGCCACTAGTTGTACGACCGACACATCACGGCGTTTGTTAAACTTATTATTGTGTGGGAGTGCTATCATCGCGCTGTCCACACACCGTTAAAAACCGTGATGGCTGGGCCGCTCATAATCACCGCTTCGCTCGCGCTCGGCCAAGTAATGCGTAAATCGCCACCGTTTAAGCGTACGATCGCGCTGCGTCCTGTAATAACCCCACTGATAATTGCCGCGACCACCGTGGCGCAAGCACCGGTGCCACAGGCCTGAGTTTCACCAGATCCACGTTCCCAGGTGCGTTGACGCAGAACTGGAATTCCGTTTTCGTCTTTGAGTCGGGACACAAATTCAACATTCGTGCGCTTAGGAAACATGGGGTCACGCTCAATGCGTGGCCCAATCGTCGTAACGGCAAAACGCTCCGGGTCATCGACAAAACAAACCGCATGTGGATTGCCCATGCCGACGGCGATTAATCGCAAGCGATCCGGTCCTAAGCGCAGCGCTATATTTAAGCGTGGTCCTTCACCGTCGTGCACCACCGGCACTTCCGCTGGCGTCAGGCGTGGAAGGCCCATCGACACCGTTGCCCCAATACAACGCTTACCGTTTTTTTCTAACGTCACCGACAACACACCGGCGCGGGTTTCCACTTCGATCGTGGGCCCGCGAACGTGACCGTGATCATAGGCTAATTTTGCTAAACAACGAATTCCATTCCCGCACATTTCCGATTCACTGCCATCGGCATTGAACATGCGCATGCGCACATCGGCTTTGCTCGACGATCCCAGCACAATCACACCATCAGCACCGATGCCGGTATGACGATCACTAATCGCTGGTGCCCATTTGGCGACCACGCGGGAAGATGGCAAATCATCACGAATCGCGTCAAAATAGACGTAATCGTTACCGCAGCCGTGCATTTTCGTAAAGGGAATTACTTCGTTCATGACGGGAAGGATCAACTAAAATGGCGTTTGAGCAACCAGGGACATTTGGGAATTGTCCGAAGGTCTGGCGTGGTCAAAAAATTTTGTTTATTGGACATCGAACTTGCGACTGCAAAAAATTAGTCCGGAAGTCCGGAAGTCCGGAAGTCCGGAAGTCCGGAAGTCTTGCGCGATCTTGGATTAAATAAAATAGGGACGATTTCCGCATGGCTACAGAAAGGCTGTTGCCAGTATTGGCCCCAGCATTTTTTGCAGTCGCATTTTAGGTGTTCGTGATTCGAAAATTAATGATCACGCGGGACTTCCGGACTTCCGGACTTCCGGACTTCCGGACCCTAACTCTGCCGAGGCCTCCCCCTGGCCACCGCAGGCGCAGAAAGCGGATCATCCGGCCAGCTATGTTTGGGATAACGAGAGCGTAAATCTTTGCGCACCTGCGGATAGGTATTCTTCCAAAAACTGGCGAGGTCGCTGGTGATTTGTTCGGGGCGATAATTTGGACCAAGTAAATGGAGCAACACCGGTAAGCGACCATCAGCAATGCGTGGGGTTTCTGCTAAACCAAATAATTCCTGTAATCTAACGGCCAACACGGGTGCGCGCTCAACGGTCGCGTCGGTATAATCTAAACGAATAGAACTACCGCTGGGCACAGTGAGATGACTCGGTGCCATATTTTCTATGCGTTGCACTTGGTGAAAATCCAAGCGGCCCGTAATCCAGGGCAATAATGGTTTAGCGACGACTTCAGCTCGTGAGCGACAGCCATGACAGAGCTCGCGAACCATGGCGCGAATATCATCATCACTGATCGTCGTCAGCGATAAATCCGGACAAACTTGTTGCAGCCAACGATA
>CANETI010000216.1 GCA_947440715.1 Planctomycetota bacterium
CGGTGTCACGCCAAGGTCCAAAGACCACGGCAAGTTTTGGACTGGCAGTAGCAGCACTTTCATTGCCGCTGTTTTGCGCGAGCTCGGCATCAACATCAAAATAATAGACGTCACCACGTATGCCAGGAACCGCGCGGAACCACTCATTCAACACTAGCGTTGAAGCGGCGAATAACCCGACGGTATATTCATTGACGGTATCGCTACGCACGGTGCTCAGGCGTTCACGTTGGCGGGTATTATATAGGCCAACTTCGTTAATGAAGTCAGCGCGCACTTGCACGCCTGCGGTCGTATCGAAGGCCACCTCGCCGATATCGTTTAGCCAGCGATGGGTAGCTTCACCGCCAACGGTGGTTCGGCGATCCACTTGCTCAAATTGATCACCGTTCACGGTATCAGCTTCGAAATAGGAAAAATTTGACCACAGATTCATACGATATAAAATGGCATAGGCAGAGATATTGGTCTGTTGCTGCTGATCACCCGTATGCCAACCACTGCTCAGGCTGAAGCGCGAGGATTCACCGCCGGTGGTTGGGTCAATCGCGCCTAAACGATTGATTTGACCGCTTTCTACCGCACGACTGGGAATTTGATCCGTGGAATCCCAATCAGAACCGTAACTCATGAGTGTCACATTCCAGCCATTACGCTGGTCACCCTGGGCGTAGCGCAGCACGGCGTTGGCTTTGCGCAGGTTCTCGTCATTCACCCACGGACCATCGTAGCTTTGCAGTTCAACGCCATAAACTAAACGTCCATCGCCGAGCGTTGGGCTGCCAGTTGCGAGAGCACGACCATACGCATCGGTACCAACGGTCACGCCGATGGTATTTCCTGGCAACTGATCCGCGAGTGCGATCTGTGCCCCGCCAGCAGAACTGAAATCACCAATGGCGGCGTGATAAGGGCCTTTCCAATACGTGACGTTGTCGACCAATTCCGGAATCAAGAAATTGACGTCGGTATAGCCCTGTCCATGACCGTGCGTTGGTAAATTGACGGGCATGTGATCGACGCTGGTCGAGAAATCGGTGCCGTGATCAAGATTAAAGCCGCGCAGGAAATATTGATTCGCTTTACCAGTGCCGGAATGCTGAGTCGCAATTAATCCAGGAACGGTCTCCAGCAATTCACCAGGACGTAGTAATGGCCGCCACTGTAATTGTTCGCGACCCGTCGTGCCTTCGCTGGCGGTAGCAGCGATGCCAACGAGATCGTTCTGTCGGCCTTCAACCACAATGGTTGGTAAAGCATCGCCCACCGTCGCCAAAGGAACTAACGGAGGTGTTTCTACGGCCATTACGGGTGATCCGACAGCAAGGATGAACATCGTACGCGACAGAAATTGGCGTGGCATTATTGACATCAGCGGCTCCATGGACTCTAACAGGAATAGTATTACGAATTTAATAATCGTATGAATGCCGCCCGCAAGACCCCGCTTCCGCTGTGCGCGGCAAGCATAACGTACGCCGTCATGACCGACCTTGTACGCGCCAGTTTCTCGCTCGATAAACACCTGCATGACCAATTCGAACGAATTGCCGACGAGCGCGGTTATAAAAACCGTTCGGAGTTCCTGCGCGATCTCTTGCGCGAACACCTGGTGCAAGAGGAGTGGGAAAAAGACCAGGAAGCAGTGGGCACCGTGACCTTAGTTTATGACCATCATCAACGACAATTAGCGGCCAAGCTCATCGACGTGCAGCACGACCACCACGATCTCGTGCTGGCCACCACGCACGTGCACTTGAGCCACGACTTATGCGCCGAAACCATCATGCTGCGCGGTCACGCCAGCAAGATTCGCACCATGGCCGACCTGCTACGCAAGCAAAAAGGCGTTTTGCACGCAACTTTATCCATGTCATCAACGGGTAAAGCACTGCGCGTGTCGTTGGGTTCTGCGGTTCGACGCCACTCTTGAAATTCTCACCTCACCTTAGAGATAGCGTTCGCGGCAGTAGCGAAACAGCCAACCACCAGCGCACAGTTGAAGCACAGTGCCGGATAATGCTGCCAATAAAATGAGGGCAGGAGCGCACCAGATAACGGTAGTGTCCGACACTCTGAAAAAGTATGGGCCATAGGTAGAGATTAAGTGTCGGCATCAATCGCAGGTGCAGCGATATTATTTTTTATCGCGCCAGGCTTCGTTTTTAAGACGCATGGCAACGGCACGTAAGGCAAGTAATGCGGGTGTATCGGGGCCAAGTGCGAAGGGTGTGCGGTTTCGCACGGCTTCGGCGACGTGACGGTCGCGGGGAATGCTGCCGATTAGGGTAATGTCGCGATGTAAATAGGTGGCGATTACTTTTTTTAAGCGGGCAAAGGCTTGTAGGGCATCGTCTTGATGGTTGGCCATGTTAATAACAATGCGAATATCGCGGCCTGGATCACTATTTTCTAACACTTTAATTAACGCATAGGCATCAGTGAGCGACGTTGGTTCGGGTGTGACCACGACCACGACCGTGCGCGAAGCGCGCAGCAGCGACATGACTTCGCGACCAATACCAGCAGGCGTATCGATGACCAACATATCATAACCCTGGGCAACCTGATTAAGGCCACCGATGAGCGAATCTAATTGGCTTTGGGATAATCGAGTTAATTCATCGCGACCACTGGCAGCTGGAATAAAACCCATGCCGCCTGGGCCATCGACTATCGCACCTTTTATGGGCGCAGATCCGGTCAGCACTTCGAACAACGTCGCCGTTGGATTGAGTCCCAATAAAACATCGGCATTGGCGAGGCTTAAATCGCAGTCGACTAACAAGGGTTTCTTGCCTAATTTCGCCAGTAATAACGCGAGATTTACCGCCAAACAGGTTTTTCCGACTCCGCCTTTGCCGCCAGTAATCGCCACTGCCGGTAATGATGGCGGCAATACGGCCTCGGGGATGGCGGTTGAGCGACGTAAATTGCGAGCTTGGTCGTTCATTACTGAGGGTCGGTCCAGGATAAGTGAGAGGAGATTTTAAGCGGCTCCGACTGGCAATGGTAATACGCGACTGGTGATGACCGAACTTTCAGCGGCAATAATATCATCGGGGACTTCTTGGCCGGTGGTGATGTAATTGATGGGAAGGCGATGGCGGCGTAGACAGCCATATAAACGACCTGGTGCGGCACATTCATCTAATTTGGTGATCACGGCGTGGGCGATGGGGAGAATTGAAAAACGTTCGACCACGGCAGCGAACTCAGCGCGACCAGAAGTGGCCGCGACGGCGAGCATGACGCCCATGCCGCTGCAAGCGCGGCAAAAAGCTTTGAGTTCATGAATACGCGTGGCATCCCCAGGGCTGCGTCCAGCCGTATCGACGAGGACATTGTCGTATGATTCATAGCGTCGCATGAGCGCACCAAATTGCGCTGGGGTCGTGGCGACTTCTAAGGGGATATCTAATAAATCGGCGTAGGTGCGTAATTGGTCTTGCGCACCAACGCGGTAGGTGTCGATGGTGATCAATGCCACGCGACGATTTTTTTTCAGCACTAAATCGCCAGCGATTTTCGCTAGGGTCGTGGTTTTTCCCACGCCCGTGGGGCCAACCATCATTAATTTTTGCGTGGTGGTCCAGTCGACGGCACCAGCGCAAACGAGATTGCGCGCCATCAGTAAATTAAGGAAATCACGGTGTTTACTGCTGTGTAAGCGATTATTTGTTCGCGCCATCGCTTCATCTAATTCGGCCATAATTTCGCCTGGTAATTCTGTTTCATTGAGGCTGTTGGCAATATCGTCACTTAAATGAGCGCGCGGTGTGCCTTGGCCGCTGGCGAGGCGCGATAATTGTTTGCGAATGGAGGCGAGTTCTTCTTCTAAGGCGATGGCAGCTGCGTCGTCGGCGCGTTCGCGCGCAAGTGACGAGGCTTGGTTGGCAATTGGTGCATCTATGGCGGTTGGTTTCCAGGATTTAACGCTCGGTTCTCCAGGTGGCGTCGGTACCACGGTGCGCACGGTCGGGCGTGATCCACTGTCGTCCGAAGCGGCAACGACTTCGTAACCACTGCGACGTCCTAATAATCCAGGCTCTTTAATTGTTCGCGTCTCGATGATGAGGGCATTATCACCTAAATCATTCTTCACTTTTTCTAATGCTTCTGGGACGGTGCGACCGGTGTAGCTGCGAACGATCATGGGTTATTCCTTTTCATCTTTTGGTCTAAGAAGCTGAGGTTCATGGTTTGGCCGTTAGAGTGAGTGTTCCTACGACATCAACATTAATGCCAGGGACTAATTCACTGTAACTGATGACGGCGAGGTCAGGATAGAATCGACTGGTGATTTGGCGCAAGCTACGGCGTAAAGTTGCGGTCGTCAGCAGGACCGGATCGTGGCCGCTCGCAAGTGCTTCTTGCGTGTGTTTACCTAATTGATCGACCAAGGTGCTGGCTTCATTGGGAGCGATACCCAGACCACCACCTTGATTGGCGGCCAACATCGCTTGCGACAATCGTTGTTCGGTGGCGGGCTCTAAAATAACCGCGAATAATTTCCCTGTAGGATCAAGGTATGGGGCGACCACGTTGCGTCCCATACGTGCGCGTGCGTGTTCGGCGATGGCGAGTGGATCGGCGGTTGGTTGATCGGCGATGGTTTCAAGAATTTTTTCTAGGTTGGTAATGGGCACGCGTTCTTCGAGCAAGGCCGCTAACGCTTTTTGCACCACGCCTAATTTCGCATTGGCTTCAATATCTTTAACCAACACGGGTGCATCACGTTTTAAGCTGTTGAGCATCGCCTGTACATCTTCGCGGTTTAGCATCACCGAGGCATGCGATTTGAGTACTTGGGTCAAATGCGTGATAAAGACCGATGCGGGATCGGTGACGGTGTAGCCAGCGGCTTCGGCTTCGGCGCGGCGACCAGGTTCGATCCAAACGGCATCGAGACCAAAGGCAGGTTCTTTGGTGGTGATGCCATGCACGGGGTGCGAGATGCCGCCGCCATCAATGGCGAGCAATCGATCTGGATGTAATTCATAGGACGCCATTGCTTGGCCATGCAATAAAAC
>CANETI010000217.1 GCA_947440715.1 Planctomycetota bacterium
GTCACCTGAACACTTAATCGACGTTTACACACCCCCGCATCGGTGGCGCGCAAAATAGGGCCATCAATATGGGTAGAGTACCAATCGATAACAAAATTCGTACTTTGATTCGGTGCCAAATCGACCAGTGGACCGAGTACTTCGACTTCAACGTATGGTTCTTTGCCTGAGGTGAATACTTGCAGTGAGCTACCACCTTCTGGATAAGTCGCTGGTTCAGGTGCTTTTTCCACTGAAAATCTTTTGACATACGTAAAACCATGACGGCTATCAACTGATGCGACCCAACCTCCGACCACATCCGCGCCTATTTTTCCTGTGCGGCGTAAATAATTAACTGCCGCAATATTATCACCCATGAGGTTAGACCATTGGCTATCTGCGTAAGCTCGATTCGAACCCGGAAAAGTGAAATATCCACGCTCGCCAAACATGCTGCGGGTATTAATCGGGAAATAGACCCAACAGGTTTCAGGGTCATCGAGTCCAGCGTGGGTCCCTGGAATCTGCGTGACATCCCAATTGGATACAATTTGTGGCGCCGTTCCGTGATTGGTTATGCGTTGCTCGACGCGAACTCGGGTTGAACCTGGGTACACGGTTAACGTTCGCGTTAGCGACAGGTCTTTAGCCTGCCACTCGGCAAAGGTCTCACGCGGGCTGGTAGCGACCAAGGTTATTTCACCGGATTCACCTTTGGTCATAGTGATCGTATAAAGCCCAGAGTCTAAAGTTGGTGCTGGTGGCCAACCACCCATTCCGCGACGCCAATTCCCTTGTGGTGCTACCCAGGATTTATAACCACCAAAATTATGCCACACACCATCAGCGGCTGGTTCGTAAGTGCGGCCAATCTCTGCCGGATTTACCCATAAAAATGGATGGTCTTGTAAATCATATTGCATGACCCGTCCGCCAATTGCCGGTACCAATGCGAGCGTAATGTAGTCGTTACGAATAACGTGCGCCTGCCAACCCCAGCCAAGGTGGTCATCGACCACCGTATATTGCACAGCATCTGCCGCCTGAGCCAGCCATGGCAGACAACACAACAGCAAGACGTTTCGCATGAGCGGGAGACTATAAGCTAGCCCTCATCTGCCTACTGTTGCAAATAAAACGGTTCAATACGTGTATGGAATGGTCATCCATCAATCCCGCTCGTGTCAAATCAAGGATAGCGAACGAACCAGAGAACCACCTCAAGGCCCAATGGCCAACCGCACCTTTGATCGTGACCAGCGCCAGATGGCTGACATGATCCCGCCCCACCACCAGCTACGATTCATGTTCGACACCCTCTCACATTATGTTCTTCGGCGCACGACTGCACGCTTTGTGTTGTTGTTTATCGTATTCATGGGGGTGTTGGTTGGCGGACAATTGGCCCTATTTCTCGGACGTGGCGTAACACCAGAAGCCTGTTTGCCGATGGTGCTGTCGTTATCTTTGTTTTCATTGCCCATCGCCTTACCGATCGCATTGGCGACGGCAATTTTAGTCATTATTGGGGGCATGAACCAAGAGGGCGAATTGCGGGCACTTGCAGCCAGTGGCGTTGGTCACCGCCGGGTCATTGTGCGCCTTATTCCGTTGGTCGTCCTCGCGGTTTTGGGCTGTAGCATTTTAACTCACATTATCATGCCGATGGGTCTTGCCGAAATGCGCGCCAATATACCGCGTATATTACAAACGGCCATTGCGAGCCAGATCGCTGAGGGCGAACCGATTAAAGAAGAGAATAAGGTCGACAAAGCGCTGACTGTCTGGGCCGGGGCCTCAGATGGTTCCAATTTGCAAGACATCCACGCGTTGATGACACTCAATAAAGAATTTATCGCCTTGTATTCGCCCAAAGCCCAATGGGTCTTAGTCGATCAAGGCATTCATTTAGAATGTGAAAATGTCCAAATGATGATCCGACAATCGGGTAAACACGTGATGGTGTTGGATACTGACCGTTATTCTTATCTCTATAATAATGATTTGATGCAAGTTGATAAAATTAATCCCGACAGCTTATCGACATCCCAAGTATTTGCCTTAGCCGGAAAAGTTCCAGCGACCGGTGAAAGTCATTCCGTTTATAATAATGCCCGACTCACGGCTCAATTTCGTTTCTTTTTGCCCATCTCACTCATCGCTTTCAGTCTCTTAGCCATGGGTCTGGGTTTGGCCTATGGGACCGATCAAAATTTACCTGGTATTGTCATTATCGTGGTCGTCGTCGCGGCGGTGGTGTATCCGACGTTTGGTTATGTAAAAACCAACTCATCACAGCCGCAATTAAATCCAGGGTGGATTTTGTGGCCACCAGCGATTGCCATTGCGTTATTTGGCCTGTGGTTGTCGTGGCGTCCCGAACGTGCACGTGAAATAATTGCTATGCCGTGGATGTGGTACGCGGATCGTCATCGGACATGAAAACGTTACATCGACACATTCTTTCGTTGGCCTTCGCACGCTGGGCAATGGTATTATTTATCGGGATGTTTCTCATTCTGCTGGGCGACTTCATCGGACAAATGGGTCGTTATCTTGAGGCGTTGGAAAAAGGACGCGGCGAACATGTGATAATTTATTTCGTGTTACGCTTTCCTGGTTTTCTCGCGGCATGGTTGCCAGTATCTGCCGCAGCGGCGGCTTTGCTCACGGCTTGGCCGATGCTGCGACAAGGAACCCTCGTTGCCTTATGTGCAGCCGGAATTCCAGTTCGACGCATCTATGCCTCATTGCTTGGATTATCAATTGCCATCGGCTTACTCGGTTTTGTTTTACAAGACCAAGTCATTCCACGTTTAGAATTGGAAGCCAAGCTCGCCAAAGCACGCATGAGAGGTTCGCTGGAATATAATCAAAACGTCACGCGCGCGGTTGGCTGGCATGACAGCGATCATTTCTGGTGCGCGCAAAATGCGCAACCAGAGGGTGGCCTTTACCAAAACGTTGCCGTATTTAGTTCGATAAAAAACAACCGACGCAATGCCATTTTATTAGCAGATACGTTGCAGTGGAAAAATAACACCTGGGAAGTCATTCGCCCGGTCATGATGATCGACGATGTAAAACCTGCGGTTATCGCTGAGCGAGCGACCCTGTCATCCTTAGGATTTAATTTACAAACCGATGCCGCGGCGTTAATCGAACGTTTGAAACAAGATAAAAACCGCACCAGTAACGAATTGTTAGAAGTGCAGGCAGAAAACGCCTGGGGCTATATCTTGCTACGAATTAGTTTTGGCCTGTTACCGTTATTGTGTTTGATCTTCGCCTTGCCCAGTTTTTTACGCTTAGAGGGCCGACATAATTTAGGCAGTTCACTAGCCCGCGCCTTTATGTGGATGGTAATTCCATTAGTCGGTTATTGGGTCTTGTCACGCATCTTGGTTTCAAACAGCACCTACGTCTTCACTGGCACCGCCATTGTCTTAGGCGGCTTGCTCACATCCGGTGGGTGGCGTTGGTGGATGATGCGTTTATAAACCCCGCGATGAATGATTCCGTTGCCCTCTGCATTCGCTCCCGCCGCACGGTCAAAGACTTTACCGGTGAAGCCGTTCCACGTGATCTGTTAGCCAAGTGGACTGAATTAGCCTGTTGGGCTCCGACCCATCGCATGACCCAACCATGGCGTTTTGCGGTGCTCGACCAAGCCGCCATCGCTCGTTTGGGAATCTACCTGCAAGCCGAGCCAGCCATTGCCGCCGTTCCAGATCCGGCCAAAGGCGCTGCTAAATTAGCTAAATTATTAGAGCGTTTACCCACGTTGGGCGCCTTAATTCACGTGGTATGGGAACGCGCAGCAAGCCCAGAAATCGATTTAGAAGAACATGCTGCCGCCAGTGCAGCGGTGCAAAATTTATTACTCGCTGCCCACGCCGATGGCTGGGCGGGATTTTGGTCAACCAATCCAGCGCTTGGACATCCATTAACCAGTGCCTGGTGTGGCTATCCCGTAAATAAATTTGGTTTTTTAGGCTCGATTTGGCTCGGTAAAGCCAAGGTCATCCCGCCCCCGCTTGCGCGAGTTCCTGCAAGCGAACGCGTTACCTGGCTGTAATGACTAAAGTTACTCAGATAAATTAACTACTTTCTTTCCCTATCACCCAATTGAGATAATTATGACTTCGTTACTGATTGCAGGCCCCTTGGCCCTTGATGATTTTCCTGACGCACCTGGCCTGCTTGGTGGCGTTGGTGGGTATGCCGCAATGGCTGCCGCGCCATTAGCGCTCACCCAATTATGGTCACGTGGCGGAAAAGATATCACGCCACAAGTACGTTCTATTTTGGAACGACGGGGCATTGACCTCACCGGCGTTTCCTGGAACGGTGAAACCTCGCGCGGAAATAAATTAATTGCCCCACTATTATCTGATATCCATCCAACCGATCCTGGTGATGTCACGGCGGTGTTGTTAATTGGCTTGGATCGCGCCGATTGGCAACGCGCCTGCGACACCATACGCGACTTACCGGGAGCCGAGAACCGCACCGTCGTCGTGGCCCCCTATGGCGTTGATTTGAGCGATGCCGCGTACTTGGCCGAAGTCTGCAACATGGCCGACGTGCTGGTGATGCCGGTACCGCGCGCACTAGAACTCACCAAGGCCGTTGACGCCTTCGCCGCTGGGCGAGACCTCGGCGCGCTGGGTGCCAAATGCGTGATCCTGACCGCTGGGCCGCTTGGTGGTTTGATCGTGTATCGCCAAAAAGCGACCACCTTTACCGCTTTGCCCATTGAAACCCTCGAACCAACCGGACTTGGACCGGTATTCGCAGGTGCACTGGCCGCATGGTTAACCGGCGCTGGTAAAGACGATTTCCGTGCGATTAAACGCGGCTGCGCCGTCGCTAGTGGTGTTGCAGGCATTTGTGCGCAAGGCGTTGGCCCGAAAAAATTACTCACAGCTGATCGCAAAGAATACCTCGAACGCTTCAATCGTCTGCGTCGGGCAGCAAAGGCCTAAGACCACTCCGACAAGTCATTTCACGCACCCAAACAGCTGCGTCAC
>CANETI010000218.1 GCA_947440715.1 Planctomycetota bacterium
GACAAAAATCGCGTTCTACGCTTAGTAAAACGCACTTTTGTTAAGCTGTGTTAAGATTCCCCGGCCAGTGCTTCCCAAGCGCTGGCCGGTTTTATTCTGGAGAGCTATGAAATCGCTGCCGCTACTTGATGGATTGATCTCACCTGCTGATCTGCGTCGCTTTACCGCCGCTGAATTGAAACAGTTGGCCGAGGAAATGCGTTATCGCATTAAGGAAACCACGTCCAAGCACGGTGGTCATTTGTCGTCTAATTTGGGCACCATCGAATTGACCTTGGCCTTGCATCGCGTGTTCGATTTCAGCAGTGATCGCATTTTGTGGGATGTCGGCCATCAAGCCTATCCGCATAAATTGCTCACCGGTCGGGCAAAAATATTTCACACCAACCGCCAAGAAGGCGGCATCAGTGGCTTTCCCGATCCGAAAGAAAGCATCTACGATTTAGCAAAAGTAGGACACTCATCGACCGCCATTTCAACAGGGGTTGGTGTTTCCGAAGGCTACCGTCAGCAAAAGCAACGCCGCCGCACGGTGGTCGTGGTCGGTGATGGTGCGTTGACCGGTGGTATGTCGTTTGAAGGTTTAATTAATGCGGGCCAATTAAAGAGCGACTTATTAGTCGTGCTCAATGATAACGGCAATTTTATCGATGCGCCGGTTGGTTCGTTGCATCATCACCTTGATCGCATTCGCAGTGGTAAACTGTTTCAGAATATGCGTGACCGCTTTGTGAAAACCTTAAAGCGGATTCCACGTGGCAAAGGCCTGGAACGTTTTGCGCAACATTTAGAATTAGCGGCGCATAAACTAATTTCTCCGGGATATATATTTGAAGATCTCGGTTTCAGTTATTATGGTCCTGTCGATGGTCATGATTTAGCCGCGACCGAAGAAGCGGTGCGTCGCGTCGCTGATTTACGCGGTCCGGTTTTACTGCATGTCCACACTAAAAAAGGTGGCGGCTGGGAACCATCGCAAGCCGATCCATTGACCTTCCATGGTCCCAAAGGATTCGACGTCGATACCGGATATTTCCATCCCAAAGCCAAGAGTCGCCGCACTTATTCGCAGGTCTTTGCGGATACGATGTTAGCCATGGCAGAGGAAGATCCGCGCTTAGTTACCATTACGGCAGCGATGCCTTCCGGTACGGGATTACGTGCATTTGCGCAAAAATATCCTGATCGCATGTATGACGTTGGTATTTGTGAGCAGCATAGTTTTGGTTTTGCTGAAGGCTTGGCGATCTCTGGCATGTTGCCAGTGGTTGGCCATTATTCGACTTTTGCTCAACGTGGTTTTGATCAAATCTTTCAAGAATTAGTGGTACAACGTAATCTCGGTATCGTCGTCACGCTCGACCGCGCCGGATTAGTGGGCGAAGACGGCGAAACCCATCATGGCTTGTACGATATTGCTTGGAGCCGATGTTTCCCAGGCTTGGCACTGCTTGCGCCAAAAGATGGTAATGAATTAGCATCCATGTTGCGTTGGTGTCATGCGCATCGTCAAACTAAAGAACGTTTAGCTGGCTACCTTATTCGTTATCCGAAAGACGAAATTCCTGATGTTGCCTGGGGAGCCAAAGACATCGAACTTGGCCGTGCCGAAGTATTGCACCACGCGGTGGTGAAAAATGCTGACCGCTCTCGCCGCCTGATGGTGTGGGCGTACGGAACGCCGGTTAAAACGGCATTCGAGGCAGTCGCTGAATTAGGTGTGGAAGCAGAAAATGTAACCTTGGTCAACGCTCGTTTTGCTAAACCCATCGACGTCGCGTTGTTGACCGAATTATCTGCAACTCATGGACAGGTATTAACATTAGAAGACCACGCCCTCCCAGGTGGTTTTGGCTCGATTGTCGCAGAAGCCGTAACGGATCATGATCTTGGTGTCTTAGTCCGCCGTGTTGGCGTGCGTGATGAATTAGTCCCACACGCCAGTCGCGACCGTCAATTAGCCGATCATGGCTTGGATAAAGCCAGTATCTTAGCACGCATTCGCCAATGCTTAGCTGGCCATGGCCATGAGCCGATTCAATTTTCTAGAATCGGATAATAAAATAAAGACAGTCACGTGGTGGCTGATGGTGATTTGTATTCAGATTGAAATCTATCGCTGAATTGAGTGAATGAGTTAATTCATTATCACTCGAAACTTAAGCGGAAGGAATGAACAAGAGAAACGGAGGAACGGAGGACGGCACTCAGTCATCAAGTTTTTAATTCAAGAATTTCCTTCTCCTTTTCTCTTGTTTAATGCTTAGGTGATGGTTTATCGTTTGTGGTTGTGAATGAGGATTATTTGAGTTATTAGTTGATTACGTCAGTCAAATAGGCAAATAAAATAATATTGAGATAGTCATTTAGCAGATGGACCGTCGCTTGAGCCATCGTTGTTGACCTCACTTGGCCATCAAAACTAGCAAACAGGTCGCCGTCGTGTTTAGAGCCACCCGATGGTGGCCACCTATTTGTCCATTTTGCCTCTCTAAAACACGCTTTGTAACTCAAAGTGGCAGGCTAAATGTGCCTAAAATCGCTTTTTCGTCACTTAGTAACACGCGGACCGACTTGTGTGACATCCCTCCCCCATCTACCAACCCTATAGGCGGTGGTTTTATGTTGAGACTCCACAACAGCTTGTACAAAGCGACGCGCCGGTGCTCCGGATAACTTCAGAGAACTATACTTTGTTGTTATTTATAGCATCTTTTGTCGTTTCACCCCCACCTACGGGCAGTATGTTGCCGCTTGAGAGCCTACTAGATCTAGTATAAGCCTCACCCCCTTGGCTGCGCCTCGAGCCGCCTGCACTTACGCCCTTGATGTTCCACTACTGAATTCATCTCGGCTTTTGCCGAACCCACCTTCCACGCCTTGTAACCCCGTCCTCGGATCGTCGCATATGACCGCCCAAACCGCCTCCGCCCCAGCCACGCAACACCCTTTGTCCGACCTTGATCCGGCGCTGTTTGCACAACACCGCGTGCGTAGTCGCGATGGAGATTTGCGTCCGTTCCAGCCGGAACGTATCGCACGGGCTTTGGCGAAGGCGTTATTAGCGGCTGAAGGCGGCGACGTTTTGTCAGCGCGTAATCGCGATTTGACCGCTTTGTTGGCGCGTCAAGTTTGTGAGCAGTTAATCGCACGTCGTCCAGAAGGCGGCGCCTTTGATATCGAAGAAATTCAGGACCAAGCCGAATTGGTGATGATGCGCGCGAGCCAACATGAAGCCTCGCGTCGCTTTGTGTTGTACCGCGAATCGCGTCGCCAAGCGCGTTCGTCCCAAGCCGTGGTGAAAAAGAAGCCCGCTCAAGATCTTCCTGCGATTGCAGTCGCCCATCCAGACGGCGTGAAGCGTCCGCTGGATATGGATCGTCTGCGTCGCGTGATTGGTGAAGCCTGCGTTGGTTTAACCGGCGTCAGCGCCGAATTATTAGAAAAGGATACCCTCGCCAGTTTGTTCGATGGCGTCCCGTACGCTGAATTATTGCAAGCGCCGATCATGGCCGCACGCATGCGTTTAGAAGAAGAGCCAAATTACACGTACGCTGCCGCGCGTTTGTTGCTCGACACCGTGCGCGAACAGGCATTAGGCCGTCCCACCACGCAAGCCGAACTCGCTCTGGGTTGGGAAGATTATTTCCGCAATTATATTCACAGCGGCATCGAAGCCGGTTTGCTGGATCGTGAAATTGCCAACTACGACCTGACGCGCATCGCCAAGGCCTGCCAACTGGAACGCGATAATCAGTTCGAATTCCTTGGCTTACAAATTCTTGCTGACCGTTATTTCCTGCACATCGACAGTCGTCGCATCGAATTGCCGCAGGCTTTCTGGATGCGCGTCGCGATGGGTTTAGCCGTGCGTGAAACCGATCGCGAAGCCGTGGCCATCAGTTTCTATGAACAATTATCCAGCTTTCGCTTTATCTCGTCGACGCCGACGTTGTTCAACGCTGGTTGCACCAGCCCACAATTGTCGTCGTGCTTCCTGACCACCATTCAAGATGACCTCGGCGATATTTTCAAAGCGCTACGCGATGACGCGATGTTGTCGAAGTTCTCTGGCGGTTTAGGTAACGACTGGACGCCAGTGCGCGCACTCGGCAGCCATATTAAAGGCACCAACGGTAAATCGCAGGGCGTGATTCCATTCATGAAAGTCGCCAATGACGTCGCTGTCGCGGTGAATCAAGGTGGAAAACGCAAAGGCGCTATCTGCGGTTATTTGGAAACCTGGCATTTGGATGTCGAAGAATTCCTCGACCTGCGCAAGAACACCGGTGATGACCGTCGTCGTACCCATGACATGAATACCGCGAATTGGATTCCGGATTTATTCATGGAACGCGTCGAAGCCGATGCCGAATGGACCTTATTCAGCCCGAATGATGTGCCTGATTTGCATGACAAATTTGGTAATAATTTCCGCACCGCGTACGAAGCCGCTGAATCAGCCTTGGCCACTGGCAAAATCAAACTCGGTAAAAAAGTCAAAGCGCTGGCACTGTGGCGCAAAATGTTGGGCATGATCTTCGAAACCGGACACCCATGGATTACCTTCAAAGATCCCTGCAATCTGCGTAGTCCACAGCAGCATTGCGGTGTCGTTCATAGCAGTAACTTGTGCACCGAAATTACCCTGAATACCAGCCGCGATGAAATTGCGGTTTGTAATTTAGGTTCGGTCAACCTCGTTGCTCATGTGACCGCTGCCGGTATCGACCATCAAAAATTGGAAGAAACCGTCAGTGTGGCGATGCGCATGCTCGACAATGTGATTGATATTAATCTCTATAACTGCCCGGAAGCGCGTAAATCCAATATGCGTCATCGTCCAGTTGGCTTAGGATTAATGGGTCATCACGATGCGCTGTGCATTCGCGGATTACCATTTGCCAGTAACGAAGCCGTGCAATTCGCCGATGAATCGATGGAAGCCATCAGTTATTACGCGATTATGGCCAGCTCACGCTTAGCGAAAGAGCGCGGCAGTTATAC
>CANETI010000219.1 GCA_947440715.1 Planctomycetota bacterium
TGTGGCGGGCAAATGGCCAACGCGATGATCTCAGTAGCAGCGGTTTGCCACTCGGGATGATGGACGACAGCGAATATAGCGATGGTAATATTGAACCGCTGTTGCCTGGGGATCTCATCGTATTATTTACGGATGGTATACCCGATGTGCAGGCACCACCCGATCATAAACCATGGGGTTTAGATAACATGCGCGCGGTCGTGCATGAGCACGCACGCTCTGGCGCACAAGCGGTGTTAGATGCCGTGGTTGCCGCCACAAACACCGAGCTGCGTGGCCATAAACCACATGATGATATGACCATTGTTGTGATTGAGCGTTTACCGTGACTCGTCCACTCAATATTTTCCCAGGCGAACCACCCAATAAACCGCCGATCGTTTTCGAGCGTCGATGGCCATCCCGTATTGATAAGAAACAAGAGATTTTAGATGAGGTCGTCGACCTGCTTATAAATTCTGGTTGGGTGATCGCCGATGATCGCGCGTGGCTCTACCTGTGCTTCGATGAAATTGTGGTGAATGCCATGTTGCATGGCAACGAAGGCGATCCCCGCCTGGAAATTGAACTGACCGTACGTTTAAGCGACGATCGCTGGGTGGTCACCGTTTCAGATCAGGGCGAGGGCTTTGAAGAATCGCATATCCCTGACCATGAAGATCCTCAGGCCTTGATGTTGGAGCACGGACGTGGTATACGCATCATGCAAGAGTGGCTTGATGAGCTCATCTATTATCGTGGTGGTAGTTTTGCGTGGCTGGCGAGAGCCCGCGCAGACCGCCCGCAAACTTGAAAGCGAGAAACGAACATGGCCTGTGATTTCTTAATGGTTCAGCGTTATGACAATATCGTCTTGGCAAAGGTGATGAAGGAACGGCTGCTTGATCCGCCATCAATCAGCAGTTTGGCAGAAGCGCTAAACGCTGAGTGTGACCGCACCGCGCGCATTAGTTTAGTAATCGACATGAGTGATGTGGGCTACCTCAGTTCTGCGATGATCGGCAAATTAGTGGCTGTGCATAAAGCGGCTAAACTCGGCAAAGGACGTGTCGCCATTGCCGGACTAAAAGCCCCGCTGTTGGCAATGTTTAAAGTGACGCAATTGGACAAATTGTTTGAATTTGCCGCCGACGCTGAACAAATCATTCAGCTCTATCGGCGAAAACCGCTTTAGAGCGACAGAAAAACCGTACCGGTCAGCAGCTTACCGCTGACCCACAGTTGTCATGCGCTGCTCTTGCGGCACCGTGCGCACGTGCGACTTACTTGTACCCCATTATCTGCCCCACTTGGTATCAGCGATCTACCGATCTTAAATGATCAAGGACAGGTCGCGACAACCTTATGGAGCCATGTTTTATCCTGGGCGAGTTCTGCCGGTATTATGGACATGCAGATACTTGCACCAGAACCCATTGCCGTGCCCAACGGAGAACCGAGCGAGCCACCAGCTGGAGCGATTGCTCGCTTAACCCAGGCCATGATTGGCAATGGCGGTTTATTGATGCTGCGTAATCCCGCCGCTATTTTTGGGCCAGAGCGTATTTTATTCGCCGCTGGCGTGCGTTTGTTTGCCATCACCCAACCCGCCGACGAAGTTTGTTGGGATACGATCCTGTCACACGGCCAACCCGTCTACGGCGTGCGCGGTACAGTCGCCTGCGCGACGCGCACCGCACATCCTGGTGCGGTTATATCAGCGCTCGCTTACGGGACATTTACCTGCGAAGAACATTTAGCCGTAGCGAAACTCGATGAATCTCGCACCGGCGTTCATTGGGAGCTCCCTGTTGATGCGGAAACCAGCGTTATTGTTCGAGATGGTTTTGAAGCCGGACGTATTGCTGGCCGCAGCGGTCATTGGAACGACAAAGGGAGCGAGAGTTACGTGCGATTAGTGATGCGCAGTGCTGAGGGAAGTGCTTGGACGCAACCACGTTTTATCGCACCTGGGGTCACGCGTGCCTGATATCCTTGGCCGCTTAATTGTCATAAAGCGGCGGGTTCCCAGCCAAAATAATACGCAATACGCGCATTGGAGCACATACACGAAAGAGCGTGATACGTGGTTCATGTTATTGCGTGCGCAATTACCGCCACGTAATCCACCGGAAGAACCCGCGCGACTTATTCTACGCAGTTTTCGCACGCGTTTATTGGACTACGCCAATTTAGTGGGCGGTGCCAAAGCAATACCGGACTGTCTTAAACGCCTAGGTTATATTAAAGATGACAGCCCACGTTGGTTTCACTGTGAATATTTCCAAGCGGTGGTACCAAAAGCTGAAGAACGAACCGAATTAGAATTCATTCCTTGGGCGGGATATGAGGAATAAGTCCGATCGTTCGCTGTGCTCACTTGTCCGATGTCCGACGTCCGATCGTTCGTTGTGCTCACTTGTCTGGTATTTAATTAGGTCTCCTTTACTAAATAGGTTCATGTTGTGAAGCGATCTGCCAAGAACATCAATAAACGTCCGAATAAAAAGACATCGGACGTCGGACAAGTGAGCAAAGTGAACGATCGGACGTCGGACGGTGGCAATCCCCAATCCGAATTATTAAAGTGGTATGCGAAATCTGGTCGACCGTTGCCGTGGCGCACGACGCGTAATCCGTATCGTATTTTAGTCAGCGAGGTAATGTCGCAGCAAACACAAATAGAACGAGTAATTCCGTTTTATTTGCGCTTCATGGAATTATTTCCTGATGAGAAAGCTTTGGCTGCGGCGAGCACCGATGCGATACATCGTGCTTGGAAAGGCCTTGGTTACCCGTCGCGGGTTGAGCGTTTACGTGCCGCGTGCCAAGTGGTGTTAGCGCGTGGCGGCGGGTGGCCGGATACGGTGGAGACATTGCAGGAGCTCCCCGGCATTGGCCCATATACTGCCGGTGCGGTGGCGTGTTTTGCTTTTGCACGCGTGGTGCCGGTGGTCGATACCAATGTCGCACGCGTGTATGCTCGCCGTGATAATCTACCGCTGCCATTGGATCGTGTCGGCATTTGGTCACATGTTGCGGTGCAAGTCGATCCCAAAGATCCAATAAAATATAATAATGCCTTAATGGATTTAGGCGCGACGGTGTGCACCGCGCGCGTGGCCCATTGTGAGATTTGCCCCTGGGAACATCGCTGTGCCAGTCGCGGGAATAAAATAATCCAGGACGCCACCGCCAATCCGCTAAAAGTGGCGAGTAAAAAAGTGAACTACGGCGTTGAAATAAAGAATAAAAAGAAACCACGACTTCATATTGTGCTGGCGCTGATTCATCACGAAGAACGCTATTTAGTCGCACGACGCAAAAAAAATAGCCACATGGGTGGTTATTGGGAATTACCAGGCGGCAAATTAGAAAAAGGCGAAGATCACCGTATTGCCATTGCCCGCGAAGTAAGCGAAGAACTTGGCGCAGAAGTGCGCTCAGCCCGCAGCATCATGTCGTTTCATCACGAATACGACGACCGCTATTTAACCTTCCATCTCTACCGTTGTCATTTATTCAATCCGGAAGCGGTAAAAGCACTTGCCAGTGACGAAATCCGTTGGGTCACGCCGGAAGAATTTGTCGAATTGGATTTTCCCCCAGCCAATAAACCCATCCAAGCACGCATGGCAAAGTATCACCGCTTAGGATAGGGAAGAAAACGTTACTGAACCGCGGTGCTTAAAATATCCCACATGCCAGGACGATGGACGATGATATCGTTATGGCGTAAATCCCACGCTGAACCGTCCCAGCGTTTAACCTGATAACCCAAAGCGATACACGAAGCGACGCCTCCGGCTTGGTCCCAGGGAAATATTTTACTGATGGCGTAAGCGTCGACGACGCCCATGGCCACGGCGGCTAAATCTAACGCGGCAGAACCAAACGTTTTATATTGGCGAATGGTGCCACTCAGCTTATCCAATAAATGAATGGTGCGTTTCCGCTCGGCTAATTCCCACGGCCAATCAGTGGCAATAATCCAGGTTTTTGCTTCACTGGCGAGCGTCGCGGGTGGCAAGGCGACATCGCCGAGCCAGGCACCAACCCCAACCGCACCGCTGAGGGTAATCCCGCACGCGGGACCATGAACGACGCCCAATACGGGCTTATGTTCGTAACTCAGGCCCAGCGAAATGGCCCAATGCGGAATGCCACGGCTATAATTGGCTGTCCCATCCAACGGATCGAGATGCCAACACCAGGGACTGTCGGCAGGTCCGAGTCGCGTGCCTTCTTCGGCAGCAATGCGGTGATCAGGGAAATGTTTCGCCAAGGAGCTGGTGATGGCTTCTTCACTGAAATGATCAGCTTTGGTGACTAAATCGACGCCACCTTTTGACGTCGCCCCGCGCAACGTATGGGCCATGGTTACCATTTGCCCGCCGACCTCGGTCAGCAGATTACGGGCTATTTGTAGAGTTCCGAGCGCGAGTTCTGGTGGCAGCATGCCGCAGACTGTCAGGTCGTGAGGCTTGAGCAATGCGTGAGCGCTGTTTGATCTGAGAATAAAAATGAACGCAGAGAATAAGGCTAATCGCGATCACGATTAATAAGAGAGAAGTTTCCCACCAGTAAAGCCGAGCAGGGTCGTTTATTTCGAATATATTGAGTTGTTTCCCGGGGGCTGCGTCTGCCGCAAATAACAATCCCGTCAACTGCGGGAACACGAATTATTTGCCCGTGGGTGCCAGTGGCAGATAGCGGTACGGAGCTTGCAGATTGAGCACCACTAAACTGGTGGCAAAGACATCTCCGCCGGTTTCACCGTAGCGAATATGTTGCGCTGAAACGCGACCCATGTTGTCGTTGGCATTGCCGATGAGTGGCACTAATTGGCTTTCCAATGCGGTTGACCAGTGTAGCCAATCAGCATCGCTCGCTTCGCGCATGGCGAGCGTGGCGAAGAACCAGCCGAGTGGATCAGCGCGACCATTAGTGGTAGTCGTGGTGCCTGGGATTAAGCTGCGTAATTGTTTGATTTGCACAGCGGTGCTGTCGTTGCTGCCCAA
>CANETI010000220.1 GCA_947440715.1 Planctomycetota bacterium
CGGCCTTCACTAGCGGCACGACCGTGTCAAGAAACTACAATGGTGATCCAAAAATGGCCAGAGACCCGGCCATGAAAGATTTAAAAAAGCAAATTAACGAAGCGCCACCACAAGTGCGAAATGCGATGCGCAAGTACGGCGAAACCGTTGGTTTGACGGTGAAAGACACGGACGATTATTCCATTAAACTACCCGCCGATTATCAATATGCTGATGCTAAAGGCGGCAGTAAAGTAACGGCTCATCCAATGTTGGGTGAATCTGGTGAAATCAGCAAAAGCAACACGCCACGTGCGTCTTACGCTTCGTGGATGACGTCGCAGGAACGCTTTGCTCAAGTTATTGCTAATCGCATGTGGAAAAAAGTGTTGGGCATGGGGCTAATTGAGCCGGTCGATAACTATAAAGATGACACCGTTGCATCGAACCCAGAAGTGATGGAATTCATTACCCGCCTTATGGTCGCGGTAAAATACGATTTACGTAAATTTCAGGAAATTCTCTACACCACAGAAACCTACCAACGAGCAACGTTGCGTACAGATGTGGAAGAAGCCGATTACGCTTTCCAAGGTCGCCAACTTAATCGTTTGTCCGCAGAGCAGGTATGGGATTCCTTAATGACGTTATCAGTTTCAGAAGTCGATACCCATAAGGGTGTTGATGCATCGGAATTGCATGCCTTGTATGAACGTGAAAAAGATATGACGCCATTGCAGGTTTTTGAGCAAGCTAAAGGCCAAATCGACTATCGTGAAAAAGGTGCGGCCTTGAAGAACGATTTTGAAGAACTGAAAGCGAAAATGGCGAAAGCGAAAGACGGGGCGGAAAAAATTGCTCTGCTCGCTCAAATGAAAGCATTAGGCGAACGTCGCGATGAATTGATGGCAGCCGCTGATCCTATGGCCATGAAAAAGAAACTCGGTGATGGAAAGGGCAGTGGTCCTCGTGATTCGCGTATGGGTCAAGGCAACTTGCTGCGTGCTTCTGAATTGCCGTCTCCGGCACCAGCCAATCATTTCCTGAAAACCTTCGGTCAAAGTGATCGCGAATTAATCGACAATAGCACAACCGATGCCGCCGTTACCCAAGCCTTAGCATTGATGAATGGTATGGTCGAAGTTGATATTCTGTCCAATCGATCGGTGTTGTATGCCAATATGTTGAAAGCCTCCAGTGCAGAAGATAAAGCCAAGATGTTGTGGATGACTATTCTGGCACGCCAACCAACGCGCCAAGAAATGAGCATGGCAACACGTTTGCTGGCGATAGATAAAACCGCAGCCAATGATTTGGCGTGGTCGTTGATCAATTCACGTGAATTTCTCTTCGTGCAATAAATAATAAGCAATAAAAGGACGCTCCCATGAAAGATCTCGCTAATCGTTTGGATGATTGCTCGCGCCGCCGCTTCTTGAGCGGCGTCGCTAAAACCGCACTTGGGGTTACGGCCATGCCATGGCTGACACAAAATCTAGCGCTTGGCGCTGATCCGGCAGCGGGCCTGCGCAATCGACCAACGGCGCGCAATTGTATTTATTTATACATGGGCGGTGGCATGAGCCACATTGATACTTTTGATCCGAAACCCGGTACCGAAACTGGTGGATCAACTCAAGCGATCGCGACCAGTGCCGACGGCGTGCAAATCGGTCAGTATTTACCGCGTTTAGCCAAGCATATGGATAAAGTGGCGCTCGTGCGCGGGATGTCATCAACGCAAGGTGCGCATGAACAGGCGCAATACTTGATGCGCACCAGCTTTGCTCAACGCGGAACTATTCGTCATCCGGCGATGGGGTCATGGCATTCTTATTTTGTTGGTCGCGGAAATCCAACCTTGCCTGCGAATGTCACCATCAGTTCTGGTGGTCGTCATCCAGGCAGCGGATTTTTAGAATCGAAATATAGTCCGTTACCGTTAGGCAGTTCAAAATCTGGGCTGCAATATAGTTCACGACCTAAAAGCGTCACAGAAGAGCAAATGGACCGTCGTTTAAGTATGTTAGATCAATTAAATGGCCAATTCGAAAAAGACTTTAATGTTAAAGATGTGCGCGGATATAAAGACCTCTACAAAGAAGCCACGAAATTAATGGCATCAAAAGATTTGGCCGCCTTTGACATCAGTCAAGAACCGGAAGCTATCCGCAATATGTACGGCGATGACGAATTTGGCCAGGGCTGTTTGTTGGCGCGTCGTTTAGTTGAACACGATGTGCGCTTTGTCGAAGTTGGCCTTGGTGGCTGGGATACGCATGACGATAATTTTGATCGGGTTGAAGCCCGCGCCGCCATTCTTGATGAAGGTATTTCCGGGCTATTGGCCGATTTAGAAAGCCGTGGTTTATTGGAAGAAACCTTGGTCGTCTTAGCGACTGACTTTGGTCGTTCGCCAAAAATAAACGGTAATAATGGTCGTGACCATTATCCCAAAGCTTTTTCATGCTTGTTAGCAGGTGGCGGTATTCGTGGCGGGCAAGTCCACGGTGCGACCGATTCATCAGGATCTGATGTGGCAGCCGGTAAAGTTCAGGTGCCCGATTTTAATGCCACTGTCGGATACGCACTTGGCTTACCCCTGGATGAGGTGGTAGTATCTCCTCAGGGCCGTCCATTCACCCTTGCCGATAAAGGACGCCCGCTCACCAACCTGTTCTAAGCTTTGGCTTCGGAACGAAATATCTGTGTCTGATATTCGATGGTGGGGATAACAAATCCCGCTCGGCGGATTCTGCTTACTCGGAGTGTGCATGTCGTATCGTATCCTTTTATCATTATTGATATTAACCGTGATGGTGCCAAGCAGCGTGAGTTTTGCGGCTACGGCTCCCACCTATGCCAAAGATGTGCAACCAATACTCGTTGATCGTTGTGTGTCCTGTCATGGTCCGGAAAAACAAAAAGGTGATTTGCGCCTCGACAGCGTCGAAGCGATATTGAAAGGCGGGAAAAACGGACCTGTTTTAGTCGCGGGTAACCCTGGGAAAAGCACGATTTATAGCCTGACGGTTTTGCCAAAAGGTGATGACGACATCATGCCCGCCAAGGGCGATCCGTTGACGCAAAAGCAACTGGATACGATTCGTGATTGGATAACAGACGGAGCGAAATTTGAAGGGATTGTAAATAAAGGTCCGGAGGTTGCTGCCCCAACGGGCCCAGTGCATTTAGGACCATCACATATTGATGAGCTGGCGAGTAAACTCAATAAACCCGATGCAACGGTCGTAAAGGCATTGGCTGATCAAGGCGCGATTATCGTACCAATTAGCGACAAGAAAACGGCCCTCGATGTGGATTTGAGCCATCTAACACGTCCATTTGACGACAGTCACGCACAATTATTAGAACGCATCGCGCCCAATATATTTTGGTTGGATCTGCATGGATTAGCTGTCAACGATTCCACGATAAGCGTTGTCGGAAAATGTAAAAATTTATTGCGGCTTCATATTGATAAAACCAAAGTGTCGTCTACGGGTTTAGCGGCTTTAAAAGACAGTAAATCGTTGACCTATTTAAATCTAGTTGGTACGGAAGTCGACGATGCGGGATTGGTACATCTGATGAAACTAACCAAGCTCGAATCCCTCTATGTGATGAATAGCAAAGTTACGTCCGCCGGTATCAATAAACTGCAAGCCGCTTTGCCTAAAATCAAAATAGTCAGCGGAATCACTGGCATTTCACCGTCTACACCTTCGGCTGAAGTTGAAGAGCGGAAAAAGAAGAAAAAAGAGTAGTTGTACAGCACGGTTTTATTGACTGTATAATCAAGATCGGGGAGCCAATTGGCTCCCCGAAATGTTTACTTCATTTAATTAAAATCCATTAGGGTTGATCATAACCTTTCAGCGGACGTACCCAGATATTGCGGTAACGAACAGGGTTGCCGTGGTCTTGCATACTGATTGGACCAGTGGCTTCGTGTGGTGTGTACGCGGCGGCTTTTTTGTGATTGGTGCGGCCAAGTAATTCTTTGCGGTTATGAAGGAGCACACCATTGTGGAAGACCGTAATAAATGCCGGTTTCACAACTTTGTCACCTTCAAAGGTAGGACATTCCCAAACCACATCATAGGTTTGCCATTCACCGGGTTTACGACAGGCATTTACCAGCGGAGGATAGCTGCCATAGATCGCCCCGGCTTGACCATCGGGATAGGTTTGATTTTCAAAGCAATCGAGTACCTGTAGTTCATAAATGCCCATTAAGAACACGCCGCTATTTCCACGGCCTTGACCAGTGCCTTTAATTTCTGTTGGCGAGGTCCATTCGATGTGTAATTGAATATCGCCAAATTTTTCTACCGATACTTGTTGGCCTTTGGTGGCAATCATCGCACCATCTTCCACTTTCCATCCTTGGTTTTGCCATTTGGATAAATCAGTGCCGTCAAACAAGACAATGGCGTCGCTCGGAGGCTTACCTGGCTGGTCTTGCGTGCTGAATGTCCCAGGGGTGACGACACGCGGCTGTGGGCGTTCGCCATCATGCACGTGCCATTGAAGGCCCGGCACCAGCGGAGTGTCTTGGTAGCCAAGTGGTTTTTTACCCTCTTCTGCGACCAGTGGGAACGCGGCAGCTGCCATCAGGACGAGGGAGGTGATAAGCGAAAATTGCATACGGTTTCCTTTGTGGGAATGAGTACGGGTAAGGAAGAATTTGGTTGGCAGTGAGTTTAAATGGTTTCTGTTTTGAGGTTGATGATTAGACATCGCAAACGCGTGCGGCATGGCGCAAGGCTTTGATTTTGTCTGGCCAGGTAGGAATAAATTCTTGGCCAACAAAACCGGTGTAGCCGGTTGCGAGAATAGCTTTCATCACGGCGGGATAGTTGATCTCTTGCGTGTCGTCTAATTCCGCGCGCCCTGGGACGCCAGCGGTGTGATAATGGCCAATGTACTCATGAAATTGTTTAATACGGGTGATGATGTCGCCCTGCATGATTTGCGTGTGATAAATATCGA
>CANETI010000221.1 GCA_947440715.1 Planctomycetota bacterium
CGACTGGCAGCCGGCACGGATAATGGATGGCGAACGTCTTTGCCACTAATACCGCAAACTAAACCATAGAGAAATGATGGGCGTTGATAATCAAACAACGAATGCAGCGTAATTTGCACATATTCTGCGCCACCACGATCTTCGGACAGCCGAATAAATAATTTATCACCCAACGCTTCTGCTTGGCCATGATAGCTATAGTGCAAACGCCCGGCATCGCGCACTTGCATCTCCGCCGCTGTTCCTTGTAGGTGAATTAAACTGCGCTGGATATTGCCGTCATTCAAAAACGAACTGGAGTAGGTTAACCACCAGCCGTCATGAAAACCTTGGTTGGTGCGGTAGCGACCATAATCTGCCGCTAATTGTGCTCGTTGATCGCGGGCCTGATCCGCTTGTGCTTCCGTGGACGCTAAACGTTCACGAATTTCGGACGGTGTTTGTTCTAACAGCGCCAAATCGATAAATTGCCGCCGCGCCTCTGGATCTAAACGCAGGGCATCTGCCCACCGCGTTAATTGTCGCGCATTTGGCTGCCGAGTGCCTGTCCGTATGCGTGACAACGTAGATGGACTTAATTTCATGCGCTTGGCAAATTCCGCCATGGTCATGCCCTGACGCCGCACCCAATGCGCGAGCAATTCCCCAAACGACATGCCATCGACCATGGATGGCAGCATAGCCAACTTGCCAACTTTTGGCAATCTTGGGAATACTGAAATTTCGCATAAATGCGTTTTATGCTCGCTATCAGTGGTTTTACCTCTTTTACGTACTGCCAAAAGTCTTCCTGAAAGCTGCCCACTTGGCAATTAATTGCCAAACTTGCGCATTACGTGTCGTGGCGGAACCAGATCGGCAGTGGGGCGACGCACGTTTGTGATTTACCTTTCCCGTAACAACGCCCATTACTGCACTGCTAAAGAAATTGCAGACAGCCAACACCGGAGGCCGCCATGGATAACAAAGACCCGCGCATCAGCACAACTCGCATTATTTGTGTTCGCAAGCGTCCACCAGCGGCTCGTTTTATTGCCTGGCCAGCGGCTTCGAGTTTATTATTTCTCATCAGCGCCTTATGTCTGCTCTTTGGCGCTTGGACGGTATTTTCCAGTTTAGGTGATGATGAATTACAATTATTTGAGCGCTTCGCCATGGTTGCCGCAGTACATGGCTACGAGCTTGCTTTGGTCGGAGTTGTTTTCGTGCTTTGCCGATTTCAGCGCGCTAATCCCGATGCCATCGGCCCAGTCATATTGGGCGCCGCTTTTTGCGTCGGCGCAGCCGTGACACTTGACCTCGTTTCAATTGATGCCCCATGGATGACGCTCGGCTGTGGTGCTTTTGCTTTACTGTGTGCCTTTGGCAAAGGGCGAGTCTTAACCACCATTGGTGGCAATGCTGGTTCGTGGTTGTGGCTCTCATCCATCGTCGGCTTAGTCGCGCTGAATGCTTTATGGCCAGGCATCATGGGCATTCAGCGTTTTTACGCCGATAGCGCTTTGTACACGCAATGGTGGTGGGCACCGGCCTGGATGGGCGTTTTTATTGCCTCGGTATTTATCGTCATTGGCATTATTCGGACCGACGACTTTTCCGGTGACCGCATGCGGCCTTTTCTGCAACGTGAAGCTATGCGTTGGACCATTGCGCTCGTCGTTGTGGCCTGCTCATTATTACATCTGTTAGTACTAGGCTATTTACATAATTTAGACGTTACCACTGGCGAATTTGTTCCTCTGATTGCTATTTTGGCGATTGGTTTAGTGGATTTACGCCGACGCACGATTGGGCCGGCACATCTATTTGATCAATTTATTTTAGCCTCGCCGATTGTTTTCGCATTATGCGCGGTACTGGGTGATGACACCGGTTTATTATCTAATCCACACGATGGCGGTGCTTTATTTGTACCGGCTTTAGTTATGGGATTATATAGTCTGACCTTAGTAACTTTATGGTATCGCCAACAACGCGTTGATTTTATGCCGATTGCGTTCATTGCTGCTGCGACCACCATATTAACCTGGCAGGTCACTCCTTCCGTAGCTGATTTAAATTGGACCGCGTTAGCTGCTGTCTTTTGCGTCACACTGGGAGCATATGGATTTTACCGCAAAGACGCCGCACTCATCGGCACAGCTGGTGGAGTCCTTTGTGCCGCAGCCTTCGCTCATCATGACCTGCACCATCAGCTTACCTCACACGCCATCGCACCCGGAGTATTTTGGCTCACGCTGAGTAGTTTATTGTTAATCGCCATGATGGCTTGGCAGCCACAAGCATTTGCTCGTTGGTTCGTGCGCTTAACTATATTGGTTGCGACAATCAGCGTGCTCCTGTTATTCGCACGTTCGTCTTCCGCATTGCAGGCACCGCTGATTGCTGGCTGCGTCATCCTTATCGCACACAGCGTCATATTATGGCGAACGGCGGATATCATCACGGCTTTACCATTGCTGATCCCAACGTTAGCCATCGCCCCCAGCATTATACCAACACATAAAGGCTGGCTTGCTGTCATCGCCGCTTTTGCTCTGCTGATTATCGGAACTACCGTAAGCTATATGCGTGTCCGTCGCCAGAATAGCAAGCGCGCAACCGACATCGCAACACCGACGCCGGTCACCGTTTCAGCGCTCGAACCGATTGGGGCAATATGATATCAGAATTTATATCGCCGACCAATATCGCCGATCATTTCACCGTAATTAAAAACGCATCCGCTAAAATAAAATGATCGGCGATATCGAAACGTGCGCCGTAATCGACGCGTATTTCCAAACGTTTTGCGCCAGTTAGATCTAGGTCAATCAACTGAGGGCGTTCGCCACCGCGTACGCTGTCGCGACTCCAGACGACTTTGTCATCGACTAATAAAGAAGCCGCACAATCACCTTGGTCGGCGACGAGATCGGCAATACCCACGGACGTACGAAAACGAGTATAGGCACCATTTAAATTCCAACCTAAACGTGCCTGGCTATGAATTGATAAACCATGTTCATAGCGCACACCACCAAGTCGTAAGGGGCTGCCATCTAAATTCTTTCCCCGTTGAAATGGCCACACCACACCAAAAGCACCAGTTTCTTCCTTAAGATCTGGATCTAAATCATTGAGGTAAACACGTCGGCCACCTTCTGTGCGCAAGCGCATTGGCATAAGCACCGCCGTCATATCAATGCTAGGAGCCGCATATAAACCCAAGCCTGTCGTGGTTGGGACCATGCGAAGCGGTGGGTGTAAATCATCCATGTGTACCGCTAAACGAACGCCTTTTGCCGCCCGCACTGGTACGGCTAAACGTACAGCGCGAATTTGCTCCACGGCTAACTCTAATGGTTTATTGGGATCGAGTGGACTTTTAAAAATAATTTTACCGGCAACCAAGCCATCAACACGGCCAGTTAATAAACCACTCTCCAACAATACTTGATCCTCTTTACTCTCTTGGCCAACCATCTCTACACCAATACCCCATCCACGTATCGCAGTTAACGGCAGCGCAATTTTCCCCAAGGGGCCGGTTAGTAACAACACGTGATCTTTATCTGCCGACGTAATGGTGGTGACAGGCAACCAACTACCATCGACTAACCACACACCTAATCGCTTATTCGCAGAACCTGTCAGCATGACTCCACTGCCATCGCCCGGTTCGATCCAATCACAATCTGCTAAAGCCAAGGCGCGTTCATTAATAACGGCCTGGCCTTTATTATTAAACGTCACTCGTTCACCGACGACCACTTGCCCGTCTAACGGCATCACGGAAGCGGCCTGGGCCGACGACCACAGACTCCAACAAGCGAGACAAAAAAGCAGCGTACGCATGGCGTGGCACCATAAAGGTGTCCGACGTAACCGAAAGCAGAGAAATCAGTACGCTTAATCATCGAATTGCCTACGACCTCTAGCCATTGCGTAAAAACATCACCACGAACGATAAGCACCATGCCCGGCACATCGAAATCAGATCATCTTCTCAACTTAGTGTTGGTGGCACGAGCCGACGGCGACATGAAGCCAATTGAAGTGCTGTTCCTTTCACGAAAACGACATGAGCTTTCTGGCCGCATCACCACCCTCGCAGACGCCGTCATTCGTTCGCATGGAGAGGATATTAAGATCCCCTACGAACTGATCAGTAAAGAACAGGTGTTATTCGATATGATCGTCATGGCGTTAATTGACGGCATCACCGACAGCAAAGAACAAGATCTGGTATTTGCCTATATTGATGCCACGAAGCTCGAATCACACCGTATTTCGACCATTATTCGTAATGCGATTAGGTACGCACAGCAACAACGCAGCGATATTATTGCCGAACTGTATCGCTATCAATTGCCACCGTAATAGATAGCGCTGCAGGGAAGAAATTAGGGCTATTTTTCCGATCACTATGACTGCAGACCGTGCCCACCTTGTCTCCTCATGGCTGTCTTGTAAATTTTATATTTTCGCTTGGCCTAAGTTTCATCCGCCCGTTTCAAATCACCTAAATTAGATCTTATGATCCGGTAAATAGATTGAATACGCTGGGATAAGTTGGTTAGCTCTCTGAACTCCGAACCAGAGCCCAATTTCCAACGGCAACGTCCCTCCGATTTTCTTTAGCGATCTTTTGTTAAATTTAATGTCGGGGAAAATAAATCGATTCTCCTCATCCGTGACTGCAGGAAAATGAATGTTATTAAATTTTATTTCTAATTCATCTGGAGATATACTCCGGCTCATTTGATAATAGAGACAGAATTTCAGCGATTGTAAGGTAGATAGTATTTCCCAATCTTCTCGGTTTATCATTTCACTAACAATGCGAGGTATTTTATTTTGTAATCCAATCCCGCTTTTTATCACACTGCGTAACTCAAAGTGCGCCTCTTGATATTTCTTGATCTCAATATATCTGCGTACGATTTCCATTCTAAGTATATTTTTATGGATC
>CANETI010000222.1 GCA_947440715.1 Planctomycetota bacterium
AAAGACTTCTTTTTTATCATGATCGCGAATCACGTGACAGGTATTTTGACAGAGGAAACATTCAATACATTTACGGAATTCTTGCGTGCGCTCAACATCACGTTGTTGCATACGAAAGGTGCCGTCTTCAGCGACAAAACGCGAACCTTTTTTCGCCGGCGTAAACTTGGTGATTTTTTTATTCACCTCGTAATTCCACGATACATCCGAGACTAAATCGCGGATATTCGGAAACGCCTTCATCGGTTGAACCGTGACATCGCCTTCTGGCAATGATTCCATACGCGTCAAACACATCAGGCGTGGTTTGCCATTAATTTCAGCTGAGCACGAACCGCATTTGCCCGCTTTGCAATTCCAGCGACACGCCAAGTCAGAAGCTTGGGTTGCTTGGATTTGATGAATGGCATCCAACACCACCATCCCAGGCGTAATTTCCGCCGTGTAGGATTTCATTTCGCCAGCGGTTTTGTCGCCGCGCCATACATGAAAGGTGCGTTTATAAGGTGCGGTAGTATCGGAAATAGAACTCATAGAACTGTCTTTCTTCGTTGAGGCAGTCGCCAAAACGCGTTATTTAGCCTGTTCTTCAATGATGCCTTTGAGCTCATCATTTAATGGTTTAACCGCTTCACGACGCAAAACCATTTTCCCATCGGTACCCTTTTTAATAATCATATTGACCTTACCAAACTCATCCGCCTTTTCTGGATAGTCTTCGCGGAATTGGGCGCCACGACTTTCTTTACGTTCAATCGCGCAGCGAGTCAGCGCTTCAGACACCATGATCAAGTTGTCGAGGTCCATACAGGTATGCCAGCCAGGATTATATTCGCGGTTTGCTGGAGCCTGCACTTTAAGCGAACGCGCCTTTAATTCGCGGATTTTTTCCAAGGCGTCGACCATTTCGTCTTCTTTACGCACGATACCAACTTGTGCCTGCATCATCTTTTGCAGATCTTGCTGAACTTTATACGGATTTTCATCGCCTTTCGGCGCATCCATAAAATGCAGCGCCCATTCTCGGGCTGCTTTCATTTCACTTTCATCAATCCAACCTGCCTTTTGTTCTTTGGCATATTTAGCGGCGTATTCGCCCGCACGCTTGCCGAACACCAACAAGTCCGATAATGAATTTCCACCTAAGCGATTAGCGCCATGCAGCCCAGCCGCAGTTTCGCCCGCAGCAAATAACCCAGGAACACAGGTCATTTGCGAATCACCGTCCACGCGCACGCCACCCATGGTGTAATGCGTCGTTGGACCGACTTCCATCGGCGTGGTGGTAATGTCTAAGCCACCCAATTCCATGAATTGGTGGTACATGGATGGCAATTTCTTTTTAATGTGTTCGCGCGCATTGGGAATGCGCTCTTTAATCCAGGCAATATCTAAAAACACGCCGCCATGGGGACTACCACGACCAGCTTTAACTTCGCGATTAATACAACGAGCGACGTGATCGCGGGTTAGTAATTCTGGTGGACGCAGGGCATGTTTGTCGCCCTGGGTATAACGCCAACCTTCTTCCGGATCTTTCGCTGTTTGATTGCGGTAGTTCGGTGGAATATCGTCAAACATGAAACGCTTGCCGAGATTATTACGCAACACGCCACCTTCACCACGAACGCCTTCGGTCACCAGAATACCACGTACCGATGGCGGCCACATCATGCCGGTTGGATGGAATTGTATGAATTCCATATCCAATAATTCAGCGCCAGCATTATAGGCCAAAGAATAACCGTCGCCGGTGTATTCCCATGAATTCGACGTCACTTCAAATGCGCGACCCAAGCCACCGGTGGCAATGATCACAGATTTTGCTTTAAACAACACAAAACGACCGCGTTCACGATAATAACCAAAGGCACCGACCACGCGGTCGCCGTCTTTCATTAATTTGGTAACGCAGCATTCCATATAAACCGACACTTGTGATTTATGGACACTGTGGTCTTGCAGAGTACGAATAATTTCTAAGCCAGTACGATCGCCGACATGGGCCAAACGCGGATAGCGATGGCCGCCGAAATTACGCTGTAAAATTTTTCCGTCGGAAGTGCGGTCAAACACCGCGCCCCATTGTTCTAATTCACGTACGCGATCAGGCGCTTCTTTGGCGTGTAATTCTGCCATGCGTGCATTATTCACATACTGACCGCCACGCATGGTGTCGGCAAAGTGCACGCGCCAGCCATCGCGATCATCCACGTTACCCATCGAGGCAGCGACGCCACCTTCAGCCATGACGGTGTGCGCTTTGCCGAGCAATGATTTACACACCAATCCAACCGAACATCCCGCATCAGCCGCTTCAATCGCAGCGCGCATACCGGCACCACCAGCGCCGATAACGAGGACGTCATGTTCGTGAGTCTGAATTTCCATAAGATACCTGTCCGATTTAAAGTGATCTGTGTATTTAGAAGAATCGGCACTCGGGCATGATGCCCATGGCCACAAGGCGCACGACCAGGTCGGCCAAACCGACGACCACTAAAGAACTCATAGCAAAAACCGCATGATTACGGTTCAAAAGACTGACCAAGCTCCACGCTTTGAAATGCAGATCGCTGCCGCAGCCATCGCCACCAGCAAAACAATCTTTACGACCACCAACAATATGACGCAGCGAGTGACAGCCAAAGGTATAGCCCGCGATTAATATCGGATTAAGCATCAACACCAAGGACACCAAGCTCATTCCAAATACATGATGGTGAGCGACCGCTGGCAACGTTGAATCGAACGCAGGGTTAATTTTGCCATCAGCTAAAAACTTTAAATTCACAAATGGGGAACCATCTGCATTAACGGGAAACATATGAGCGATAATACCGTCGTAGGTTAATAAAAAGACGAACACGATGGCAATATACAAAAAATAACGATGAATATTCCACAAAATCAGCGGCAAAGCATTTTCGCCAAGGTAGCTCTTACGCGGTTCACCAACCGCACAAGCAACCGGATCCAACCAAATCGAGCGGTAGTACGCCTTGCGGTAGTAGTAACAGGTCAAACGGAAACCCGCTGGTAAACCAAGAATCAGCAACGCTGCCGAGAAAGGCGGCATCCATGATGCCCACCAAGAGGGCTGGCCTGGCCAAATGGCATGCGGACTATTTCCCCACAATTCAGGCGAATAAAACGGCGATAAGTAGTTCGTTCCGGGCACCCAATAATAGGCTCCGACAAAGGCCGCCCAGGTGGAGTACACGACAAAAGACAAGAGCAGGAGGGCGATCCCAATCGGAGCGATCCACCAGTTGTCTTTACGCATCGTAGCACCGAAACCGGTGCCTTGTGGCAGCGTAGCTGTAGGCTGATTCATAGGCGAAGCCGTTTAACAGGATTCGAACAATTCACCAGCCTCGGTTCATTCTATGATGGACTCATGTCATAAGCAGGCGCGTTCTATGCTTAACATGCTGGATTTAGAGGTCCGGAGCAGACTTTTGGCGTTCGGAAGTCCAGAAGTCCTGTGTGAATGTTAGCCCTATTTTGGGACGGACGGATTGACTGCGACGGCAATAATGGCTGGGACCAATCCAATATTGCGCATCAGCACTTAATGGCTTGAGCATTTCTGTAGCCGCAAATTAAACCGCCAAAGGAGAACAGTAACGATCACGCAGGGCTTCCGGACTTCCGGACTTCCGGATTTCCGGACTCCCCAAAGTCCAAACCCTCAAACGGATCCGCAACCCCAACCGCAGACCAATCCCCTTCCAATCGAATGACTTTGGTCGGACAACCGTCGGCAACAAATTGCAAAAAATTACTCTCTTCATCCGACAAAACCGCAACATCAATCGGCGAACGGTCGGAACTGTTGCTGCTCGTTTGATGATCAAGACGAATAGCACCACGGATTTCAGTGCCACGCTCGCCATGCGCAAAAACTTCCCCCGCCAATTGCTGGCACCAAAAGCACTCGATGCACCCAGGGGCGACCCAAATAACGCGTGATCCCATTGCCCACTCCACGGTCGTCTACTGCTCTTTTCACTGTAGGTTTGAAAGCCCTGAGATTGCAAGTGAAAGATATCCGGATATCCACGTCTTTAGGTACTGAGGTTGGATTAAGGGGCGTTCAGCGGCATAACCACTCTGCGAGTTAAGCCACCATCTAATTTCGCCCTCTGAACCGAACATGAATGGAGCATCAATGATTTCACAAACTGCTGAATACGCCCTACGAGCCATCGTCTTTTTAGCCGACAATCCTACCGATGCCCAGACCGCTGAAGCCATTGCCAAAGGCACCAAAGTCCCGGTCGGTTACTTAGCCAAAATTATGCAAGGATTAGCCCGAAACGGATTGGTCACCTCGCAACGCGGTCTGTATGGCGGATTCACCCTCGCTCAACCGATTAAAGAACTGACCGTCTATGATGTGATTCAAGCGGTTGATCCGATTGTGCGCATTACGGAATGTCCGCTCGGTCTCGAAGGTCACGGCACCAATTTATGCCCCCTCCACCGAGGCCTGGATAACGCCATGGCCGCCGTTGAGATGGCATTTAAAAAACTCACCATTCACCATGTCTTGAATCAACCGCAAACGAATCGTCCACTTTGTAGTTTTCCACGGCATCAGGCGAACGACGGGTAATTTTTTTTCTTGGGATTCGCGTCGGGAATCGGAGGTTCGATGTCGAGTCAAAGTCAACGTTCAGTCCATATCAGGACAAGTTTATCTTTATATTTTTTACCCCGCGCTAGCATGATGCCATTGGAGCCGCGCCATGTCTGACCAACCCCCAAGCACGCGCATCGATCAGGCTAAATTACTCGCTCTCCAAAGTCCGATTCCTGATCGCCTATCTACCTTCACTGCGCGGCGGTTGGAAAACAATCGAACTGGTTTTACCTTTTCGTTACGTGACAAACGTGCGGTTTATATCGCCGCCTATCCTG
>CANETI010000223.1 GCA_947440715.1 Planctomycetota bacterium
GACGTTAAATACCGCCTGGGTGCAAGCGAACTTGGGTTTAGTTGGCGGCCTCATGTTGTTGGCCACCGCAGGGCTGATGTTATTCCTCAGCCACTTAGTGACGGTCCATAAACGTGCGTACGCGATGAAGACAGTGAGCGACAAAGAAGAACGCGTTCGCGAATTTTCATTCTTTGCCTTTGTCTTTATGTTCTTGGCTTTTGTGACATTTGCAGGTGGTGTGTTGTGCTTAGTGATTGGTGGTCCAACGCCATTGCCAGGGATCATCTATGAGGCGAATCCCGTTTATCCATTATGGGTCAGTATTATTACCGCCGTTATTCAGTTGAAGATTGTGCTGGGTAAAACCTTATTGGTGGCGTGGTTATTCATCTGGGTGCGTTGGACACTGCCACGTTTCCGTTACGACCAAATCATGGCCTTGGGTTGGAAAATCATGCTTAACATTGCGTTGGTGAACCTGTTGGTCACCGCGCTCATCGCCAAGTTGGTAAAGTAGGTTTTTATGGCGAAAATCGTACCACGTCCGCAACTGACTTTTTGGGAGCAGGTGTATTTCGTTGAGATCTTTAAAGGTCTCACGGTCACCATTGCTCATGCCGTGCGCAACTTAACCGGCATCACGAAATTCCCGACGCTGAACTACCCAGAAGAAGCGCCGAATTTACCGCGTGATTATCGTGCACGTCATCGATTGATGAAGCGCCCAGATGGCACTCCTCGGTGTGTTGCTTGTTTCATGTGTTCAACCGCGTGCCCAGCGCGCTGCATCAATATCATCGCCGAAGAATCACCCGATAAGCACATCGAAAAGCGTCCCGTACGCTTTGAAATTGATTTATTGTTGTGCGTCTTTTGTGGCTACTGTGTTGAAGCGTGTCCATGCGACGCGATTCGCATGGATACCAGAGAAGGCGTAATGGCTGGTGATAATCGCGCTGAATTTATCATTAATAAAGAAACAATGATGGATTGGAAGCCAAAGGATTATCCTGCGGCAGATCTCCAAAGCCAAAAAGCCCCAGGTGGATCGCTCCATGCTGAGGCGCTCGAAGCATTTAAATCGGGGACGTACCACTAATTATGTTACATGTTCTTGATGCTATTTTAGGCCCCGCTTATTTCTGGTTATTTGCCAGCATTTCGATGCTGTGCGGACTGGGATTGTTACTTTCTCGTCATCCCATTAATGGCGCGTTATACCTTATCGGTGTGATGCTCAGTTTGTCTGGTATCTACGCGCTGTTGCACAGTCCATTTTTGGCGGTGCTGCAAGTGTTGGTTTATGCTGGTGCCATTATGATGTTGGTCGTGTTTGTGATTATGGTGCTCAACCAAGCCAAAGAACATGTTATTCCGTTGTTCGATTGGTTTAGTTTAGCAGGTTTAATTTTACCAGTGGTGTTGGGTGGGGCGTTGGTGACGACGGCCTTGCAGGTTAAGCCGACCTTTACGTTGAATGATCCGTTGGGTTTAATTGAGGCTCCGATTGCCGATCAAAGTGCGTTGCGTGTCCAATTTAATGCGATTAATGCTGGGGATAAGGCGACCTATCAATGGGAATTTGGTGACCGCACTTCGGCAGGTGGCCGTCAAAATGATCACACTTATGCTGCCGCAGGAACCTATACCGCGAAACTCACGATTGCCGATAGCGCCAGTAAAAATGGTACAGCCAGCGTGACTTTCCAATCGGTCAGTGTGCCGCGTGGCGAAGTCGCCATTTTAGCAGCCACCATGTTCAACAGTCATCGCAATGGCCCTGGGTATTATCTGCTGTTCGAATTAATTGGCGTGTTGTTACTGGCTGCAGTGGTTGGTGCCGTGGTGTTGGCGAAACGTAATCTCGACAGCCCGCCGCCTCTCAAGGTCACAAATGAAGAGGGTCATCACTAATGTTCCATCATATTGCTCTTGGTGATGTGCAGATCATCGCCGCGGTATTGTTCTGCTTAGGGTTAGCCGTCGCGCTCACGCGGCGTAATGTCTTCCTCTTGCTGATGGGTATCGAATTGATGCTCAATGCAGTGAATTTAAGCTTTGTTGGTTTTAGTCGTGGCTTGGATGCGCAAGCATCGTTGGTTGGCCAAATGACGCCAATTTTTATTATCGCCATTGCAGCAGCAGAGGCGTGTGTCGGATTGGCAATGGTGATCTGCATTGTGCGCGGGCGTGAATCGCTCGATAGCGATGCCTTTGCGGATATGAAGGAGTAGGCGCGTGAAAGTCACGTTCGAATTATTGTGGCTGATCCCGTTTCTGCCGCTCTTAGGCGCCATACTGAATGGTGCGTTAAGTTTAGGTGGTGCGCGTAGTGCGTATGGTCCGAACCGTGGGTTCGTGTCCTTTATTGCTGTTTTAATGCCTGGCCTAGCCTTTGTATTGACCGTTATCGCCGCCTTTAAACTGAGCGGCATTGCGAATGTGGAGTCAAACCCCGCCTTAGTACAAAACTTGTGGGATTGGATGTCGATTAAAGTCGGCGGTTTCACTTTGAATGTGCAAATTGGCCTGATGTTCGACCGCCTGACCAGCATGATGTTGCTGTTTGTCACTGGTATCGGCACCATGATTCATCTCTATTCGGTTGGCTACATGTGGGAAGATCGCGGCTTTGCGCGCTTCATGACCTACATGAATTTGTTTATGTTTTCGATGATCATGTTGGTTATTGGTGACAGTCTGCCGCTGACCTTCCTGGGATGGGAAGGCGTGGGTATGTGTTCGTACCTGTTAGTTGGCTTCTGGCATCAGAATAATGATTACAACGATGCCGCGCGAAAAGCATTCATCGTCAATCGCATTGGCGACTTAGGCTTTTTATTAGGTGTGTTTGCCCTGTTCATGGTCATGAATCAAAATGGCCAAGGTAGTTTCAACTACCGCGAAATCGCGTCGTGGTTCAATAGTGCATCTAATGCTGGAATTATTGCTGGTAGCGCGGGATTACTCAGCGCGGCCTGTATTTTAATCTTTGTTGGTTGCACCGGTAAGAGTGCGCAAATTCCTTTGGTTACGTGGTTGCCAGATGCGATGGCGGGTCCAACGCCGGTGTCGGCATTAATTCACGCTGCGACCATGGTGACGTCGGGTATTTATTTGCTGGCGCGATTGTCCGATGTTTTTGTGCACGCAACGGCTCCGGTTTGTTTCGGTCTGACCGCACTCGATATCGTGTTGGTGGTTGGTTGTATTACCGCCGCTTGGGGCGCGGTCGCTGGCTTGGTGCAACTCGACATTAAAAAGGCCCTCGCCTATTCGACGGTCAGTCAATTAGGCTTTATGTTTATGGCGTGCGGGGTTGGTGCTTTTGACGTCGCGTTATTTCATGTCTTTACGCACGCCTTCTTCAAAGCCACGTTGTTCCTGGCTGCTGGTTCCGTCATTCACGGCCTGCATCACGAACAAGATATGCGTCGTATGGGCGGCTTGGCGAAATTAATGCCGATTACATATACGTGGATGTTCTGTGGTTGGTGGGCAATTATTGGCGCACCACTTGGATCCGGCTTCTTTTCGAAAGATCTTATTTTGGAACGCTTATATGAGGCGCACTTTCTCGGGCCGATTGTCGGCGTAGTCGCCGGATTTGTGGCATTATTGACAGCGATTTATATGACCCGTGTGATGTATTTGACCTTCTGGAGTCCAGTGCGTCATAGCGACGAGGTAAAAGGCCATGTGAAGGAATCACCAGCTACCATGTTGATTCCCATTACGGTCTTGGGTTTTGGTAGCTTGGTGGTTGGTGTGCTATGGTCACCGGTGCTTGGTATTCCTCCGCATTCGTCGTTTTTTGGCGTGGCGCTAGGATCGAATGCCTTTGAATCGTACCTCAGTCCCGTGGTAGGGTCGGCACAAAAATTCATGCATCCACAGGCGGCTGCGCATCATGCTTCCAACTTACCGTTAATCGTTGCGGGAATCGGCACCTTATTGGCCGCCGTGGGTTGGTTGATCGCACGATTCATTTGGAGCCGTGGCCACGTGAACAGCACGGAAAAAGATCTCGTTGGTTTCGCCGCCTGGTGGACCTGGGGTTTCGATCGTGTGTATCATGCGATCGTTATTATTCCGACCAAAGTCGCCGCGTGGATATTGGCCTGGATCGTTGATGCCATCATTGGTGGAATTGTTGGTCTAACGGCTGATGTCGCGCGTTTCCTCGGTGATGGCTACACCTCGGTGCAGCGTCCTCGTCTGCGCAGTTCGCTGACACTGAGCGTTGCTGGTGCGGTTGGATTAGTTGCGCTGTTGTTGTTATCAGGACCGATTGCGTGGGTGGTCGGTTTGGCCGCGCTCGCAGTCGCGGTTATCTTTTTGTTACTCGAATTCCTCTTCTGACCATTAGCGGATAGGCCCCGATGCTCTACGCCCTGCTTATTGCACCCATTTTAGCCGCTGTGCTCACAGCCGTTGCGTCTGGACGTGACGGTGAGTCCAGCTTCCGCTTGGGGCTGGTACTCGCTATTGGCTGCGCCTTATTGGGCCTTCCATTAGTGACCTGTATGCCTGTCCTTGATGCCAGCATGCCGTGGTTCACCCTGTGGGGTACGAACGCCACGGTGCATGTGCATTTAGCCAGCGATGGCTTATCTGGTTGGCTCATTCAATTGGTGACCTGGTTAACCCCAGTCGCGATTTTGGGTTCGCGCCACTTAGTGGGCGATCGTATGCGTGAATTTGTGACGTCGTTATTGGTGATGGAAGGTTTAATGATTGGCGCGCTATTATCCCGCGATTTGGTGCTCTTCTATCTGTTCTTTGAAGCGATGTTGGTGCCGATGGTGGTGTTGATTGCGGTGTTCGGCGGTGCTGAACGTCGCAGTGCATCGATGTGGTTCTTCCTCTACACCATGCTCGGTTCGGTATTTATGCTGGTCGGAATTTGGTGGTTAGCCTGGAAGATTGGTTCCACCGA
>CANETI010000224.1 GCA_947440715.1 Planctomycetota bacterium
CCAGGGTCCAGTGAACCTGGGCATGATTGCGCGCATTTGTGGCAATTTAGGCGTTGAAGACCTGCGCCTGGTGGCTCCGGAGTGTGAGATTAATTCCGGCGAATCGCGGATGTTTGCAACGCATTCCCGAGATCTGATGTTAGATGCACCGGTGTTTCCAGATTTGGTGTCGGCATTACATGGCTGTTCACATGCGATTGGTACCAGTGCGCGTCCGCGTCGTGGCGACGTGGGCGAAAGTGTGACCATTGCCGATATTCCTGCTTTCAGGGCGCGCCGTCATGGTACGCGTATTGCCTTGGTGTTCGGCAATGAGGCGCACGGCTTGAATGATGCCGAAATGATACAGTGCCAAGGGTTGCTGCACTTAGAAACATTTGGACATAATTATAGCTATAATTTATCGCAGGCGGTTTCCATCACGCTGTATGGGTTAGCCACAACCGTTAAGCCGGCGACGCCAACCGATGAAATAACCGCCAGTCGAGAGCATGTGGATAAATTATTTCAATTTTGGCTGTCGACTTTAGATCGTTTTCAGTACTTTAAAAAAATTGACCGCGATCGTTTTGCGCCGCAATTACAACGGATGTTTAATCGCAACGACCTAACCGATTATGATGTTCAATTGCTGTGGGGCATGTTGGCTCAATTCCATTTTTTTGCTTTTGGTGATCGTGGTCCAGCGGCTGAATCCGCCACGAAAGCTGATCTGGCAGAGCCGGTCGTTGAGGAACAACATTTAGCGTCAGATGGTGGGATCGGAGGTGCCTCATGAAGTGGTCAAGTACAGCGTTATTTCATGAACAGCTACGCCTCATGTTGATGGCGGGTTTGCCAATTGCTGATGCGGTGCGGCAAGCGGGACAAACAGCAGGTGGGTGGTATGCTGAACAAGCGGGAAAATGGTCGGCCGAACTGGGACGTGGACAGTCATTGAGCGCCATGATGACCGCGTCAGGCTGTCGCGCTTTTGATATTGCCTTGGTTCGGGCTGGCGAAAACAGCGGGCATTTACCGGAATTGTGTGCCGATATTGCGCTACATTATCGGCATGCGATGAGTTTACGAAATATGGTCATTGGTCGATTAATTTATCCAATATTTTTAATTCATATGACCCTGGTTGCGGCGGCATTTCCATTGGTGTTTATGTTTGGCTGGTCAGCTTGGTGGTTCTTGAATGGGTTACTGATGTTTTGGAGTTTATTGCTCATTGTGATGATAGGTTGGCGAACGACGGGATCTGCCACCAAAGCACGTTGGGCTTTGGGTTGGGGCATTGGTTCGGTGGTGTGGCCATTATTGGCGGCAAATACTTGTTCGGTGCTGCGTGCTGGTTTATCAGCGGGGATGTTAGCACCTGATGCCTTGGAATTAAGTGCCGGCGCTTGTGGAAATTCGGTGTTGGGTGAGCGACTCAGCCGCGCTGGTCGGGAATTGCGCCAAGGACAATTGGGCGATGTGACTGCCGCACTGAATGCCAGCGGCTTACCCGTTTTGGTGATCGACTTATGTCGCAGTGGCGAAAAATCGGGCAAATTGGACGATACCCTGGGTCACGCGACCACCGCTATGCGTGAGTCATTTCGTATGCGCAGCGAATGGTTGGCGCGCATCGTTTGTGGAGCCATTTATACTGCGGCCATGGCAGCAGCAGCGGCGACCGTCATTTGCTTCTTTATTGGATATATGGGGCTCATTACTCAGGCAATTGACGACGCTGGCTAAATTTCTGCGTGTGTTGTTGCAGCATGTGCTGGTGCCGTGTGTGTTCAGACGCACGAGCTGCGCCGAACAGCTACTTCCTTTCCCGTTCGGGCGGTTCTAACATGTTGTGCCCGTGTCAGCGTAGCTGGCGGTTATTCGTATGCTTCACAGGGAGCGCTCGTGAAAGAAACGTCACCATTTATACGTCGATATGCTGCGGCGATTGTGGTGTTTGCGTTGGGAGTGGCCGGATCCCTGTTGGGTCATCGTTTGGCGATTGAGCATGAACACCACCGTTTGGTGCGCGAATTTCATAACCAAGCCGATCTCGGTGCAAATCGCCTTAAACAATTATGTAATGATCAGGTGCAGACTATTGAAGAGTTGCGTGACTTAGTACGAGAGGGACAAAGTGTTTTTGACGCGGCGAATTTCACCCGATTAACCGAGGCTGTAATTGGTCGTCATCCGCAGACGTTGGCCGTTGCGTGGTGTCCTCGTTTATTGGGAGAAGAACGAGTCTCATTCGAACAGGCGGTGCATACTAGTGGCCTTGGAACGTTTGCCATAACTCAAGGCACGGTAGGAGCCCTGCGCCCGGTCGCCAATCGACCAGAACATGTGCCGGTTTTATTCTTTAGAAACAAAGTGAATAATAACTCTAATAATAACGCGGATAATAGCACGGATAATAGTGCGAATAAATTACCGATCGTCGTCGGATATGATTTGGCCAGTGTGGGACCGTGGAAAACCGCGTTGTCGTATGCGCGTACAGCAAATAAGCCGGTTCTTTTACCGAGTTTTAAATTAACCACTCTTCAGGAATCGCATCCAGGATTAGCCATAGCGCTACCATTAGCTCATAACATCAATGATGGAATACCGATTCATGGCGGGTATTTATTGGTGGTCAGTTCTTTTGCCGATTTGGTAGAAGTTGCGCTTGGGGATTTTTCCGACAAGACGCTGATGTTGTCATTCGTCGATGAAGCCAGTAGTCCAGATACGCCACCAATTTATTCGATGCCCATGCCGGGAGCTGAGATTGAGCAGGAAATACAACCGCATTTGATCAGTATAACGGTGGCAGATCGCAAGTTGTCTCTGACGTGTCGCCCATCAAATCGCTTCGTGGCAGATCACCGTTCCCTTGCACCTTTAGTCCTGTTGTGCGGGGGATTAATTTTGACGTTTATTGCCACCATGGGTTTGATTATTGTGGGTTTCCGCGCGGGGATGACCGATCAAATAATTACGCGAAGTACCAAAGAATTGCGGGCGAAAATCACCGAACATGCACGTTCGGAAGTGGCGCTATCGGTGGCATTGAGCGAGAATGTCATTTTGGCCGCAGCGATATCAAACACCACAGCGGCGGTGACCATATCTGACCCAACGCAACGCGATAACCCTTTGATTTTCGTTAATCGTGCCTTTGGTCAATTAACTGGTCACACCGCTGCGGAGGTTATGGGGCGTAACCCGCGCTTTTTGTACGGAGAGAAAACCGAAGCCAAATCACGCGAAGAAATTAGTGCGGCGATGCGCGAAGGTAAACCCGTGCGCGTTGAATTACAGACCTACCGCAAAGATGGTACGACGTGGTGGAATGATTTATCTATCACACCCGTCTATGACGATAATGGCAAATTAGTTTATTGGGTCGGTATTCATAACGATGTCAGCGAACAGAAATTAGCGTCGCTGGCCTTGCGCCGCGAGCGTGACCGTTTGCGTCGGCAATTAAGTTTCGCCAATGCGATAGCGTCAGCTGCAGAGGTGGTAGTCGCAGGTGAAGAAACCCGCGCCTTGTTGGATGGCATTGCCCAGCAGGTTGGCCTCGCCTTGGACGTTGACCGCGCGCTTATTTTTGACGTTGATTTAAAACGTCGGGTAGCGGTGGGATTGTGCGAATGGCTTAATCCACAGGCAATAGGCGTGACCTCGGTGCTCGATATTTATCCCATCGATTTATTTAAGGGGAGTGTGGATAAAGTCATTAAAGAGCGAACCTGGATTGAGAGCCATGATGACGCGATTAATCCATTAGTGGAAGCCGATGGCAGTGCGCCGTTAATACATGGACGAATGGCGGTGCGCAGCCTGTTGTGGTATCCATTCCAAATAAAAGCGGATAGTTTTTATCTATTAGCGCTCAGCCAAGTCCGCAACCGACGGACCTGGAAGCACGATGAAATTATTTTCTTAGAAGCTGTTAGTAAATTGACGAGTGTCGCCTTAGAAAAAGTGCGACTGATTTCGCAGCGGCGTATGAACGAAGAAGCCGTGCGCGCTAATGAAATGCGCTATCGCGCGATTGTCGAAGACCAAAGCGAGTTAATTTGCCGATTCCGTAGCGATTCAACCATCACCTTTGTGAATGAAGCGTATTGTCGTTATTTTAATAAACAGCGTGGCGAATTAGAAGGCCACAGTTTCATGCCGCTGTTGCCCGAGGAAGATCGCGAGCTGATTCACCGTCAATTTGCGGCATTACATCCACAAAACAATTTGGCGATTTATGCGCACCGAGTGTTGATAAACGGCGGTACGCGGTGGGTGCAATGGACGGCGCGCGCATTTTTTGACGAAGTTGGACAAGCCGTAGAATTTCAAGCGGTAGGCCAAGATATCACTGAACGTAAACAGGCAGAAGATAACTTACGATCCAGCGAAGCGAGTTTCCGCAGCTTAGTCGAACAGGCTCCGGAAGGCATTTTGATTGCCGATATTACCGGCAAGTACGTCGAGGCGAATCCCGTCGCTTGTGGTTTAGTCGGTTACAGCCGGACAGAATTATTACAAAAAAATATTCGCGATCTATTAGCGGTTGATGATGTGCGCGCTTTAGATGAACGCATGCGACTGTATCGCGAAGGACATACCTTATTTGGTGAACGAACATTCAAACGCAAGAATGGCACTACCATTCAGGTTGAAATGATCGCTAAATTACTGCCGGATAATCGTCTATTAGCTATCGTTCGAGATTTGAGTGAGCGGTTGAAATTGGAACGGTCATTGCGCGAGGCAAAGGAAGCGGCGGAACAAGCAAATTTGGCGAAGAGCGCATTCTTAGCCAATATGAGTCATGAAATCCGCACCCCAATGAATGGTATTTTGGGCATGTTGGGATTATTATTAGATTCGCCTTTGGATGCAGAGACGCGCGAATTTGCCGATACTGCGCGTTC
>CANETI010000225.1 GCA_947440715.1 Planctomycetota bacterium
CCGCTACCTGGGCGGGGACGGCGATTCCTGCCCGTTGACAGGCATCTAATAAACGAACGCCCATTTGATCATTGGCAGCGAAGATGCCGACGGGTTTGGGTAGCTTGTTAATCCAAGCGATCAAATGAGTTTGGTTTTTCTCCCAGTCAGCGACGCTGTCAGAAATTTCCTCGGGCAACTCAACGCAAGGACAGCCAGCGGCCTTAACGGCGGTGATGAAATAACGCATTCGCTCATCGAAAAAACGTTCACTGCCGAGTCGATAGGCGGCGAATTGTCGGTACCCACGCTCAAGAAAATGTTCGGCAACCAACTGGCCGATGAGGCGGTTGTCCATGCCGATTACCGGAATGTGCGGGTTGAGGTAACTCGACCGCAATTCCACCGTCGGCAATCCGCGTGCAGCGATCAGGTCGGCAGTTTCTTGCGTAAAGGTGCGGCTTAAAATGCCATCGCCATCCCAATTTTTTAGCCACGGTGGCGGAGCTGAATCAAGCGCGCGGAGTTCAAGAAAGGTCGACCATGGCGTATGTTCTGCCAGGTAGCGCCGTATCCCCGCGAGTAGATCGCGAGAATACGTGCGAGTAGTCTCAATCAGTAATGCGACCCGAGGAATTCGGCGACGTTTAGGTGGCATGACGTAAAATCTGACTCCCGCTGCACCATACTTGCAGTGCTTTGACACGGCAATGTGTTTATGCTCTCAACCATGTTTAGCGTGATGGACCGTGAATCGATGCGGATATCACCTCAGCGACTTAATCTGGAGGAAATTCGCATGATGCTTGGTCGTGTGGTCATTCTGGTGGTCTTGATGGTTAGTCAGCTCACGGCTGCCGTTACGCTGGCGTCGCCATTCAGTGATCATGCCGTGTTGCAGCACGGGCAACCAATCCCAGTTTGGGGCACCGCGAATGTCGGAGAATCTATCACGGTGACTTGTGCCGGACAAATAAAGACAGTCATTACAGATGCGCAAGGTCGTTGGCGGGTAAATCTTGATTCGCTGAGCGTTGGCGGACCTCCGCTAGAGCTGTCCGTTACAGGTTCGTCTCGTATAATTCTCAAAGATCTTTTGGTCGGAGAGGTGTGGCTTTGCTCTGGTCAATCAAATATGGAATGGCCGGTCTCAGAGGCATTACATGCCGACCAAGTGATACCGGTAGCTCATTACCCTAATATCCGACTCTATACCGTCACTAAGCAAACATCAGATATTCCGCTGACAACTTGCGGCGGTACCTGGACGGCTTGTTCACCAACCACTATCCCAAATTTTTCTGCCGTTGCCTATTTCTTTGGCTTGCACCTGCATCAGGAATTGCAGGTCCCTATTGGACTCATTAATTCCTCCTGGGGTGGAACTCCAGCCGAAGCTTGGACCAGTCAAGAATCGTTGAAAGAAAATGCCGATCTCACAGAGGTTTTTGTTGCTTGGAATAAGCGCATGGCTGATCTGCCCAAGGCTCAGGATAAATTCGAGCGAGAGCTAGTCGCCTGGAAAAAATGGTCGGTCGAAGAAAAAAATGCAGGAAGGCCTGTGCCCGTTGCTCCTCGTGCTCCAGAAGGCCAAAATTCACCGTATAAACCAGCGACGCTGTATAACGCCATGCTTGCACCATTGATTCCCTACGGCATGCGCGGTGCGATCTGGTATCAGGGTGAGGCAAATGCGAACAAGCCAAAGCAATATCGCAGTTTACTACCAGCGATGATCGGTGATTGGCGTAAGGCCTGGGGACAAGGCGATTTTCCATTTTACCTGGTGCAATTGGCAAATCTCAACGGACGCAATTGGCCCGAAATACGTGAAGCGCAATGGCTGACTGCGAAAAATGTTCCGAACACTGAATTGGCCGTGGCCATCGACCTTGGCGAAGCCACGAATGTCCATCCGAAAAACAAACAAGACGTCGGCCATCGTCTCGCCCTCATCGCCTTGGCAAAAAACTACGGCAAATCGATTGAATATTCAGGACCTGTATTTCAACACGCGACCATCAATGGACAGAAAATGACAGTCACATTTGCGCATACGAGCGGCGGAATAATTGCCAAAGGCGGCACGCTCCTCGGCTTCGAAATTGCCGGAGACGATAGGAAGTTTCTACCAGCCGAGGCAACCATGGTCGGCGATGTGGTGGAGCTTCATCACCCATCCATTCTCAAACCGATTGCTGTTCGCTATGCTTGGGCTGATAATCCAACCTGCACGCTCTATAATGCCGCTGGTCTGCCTGCTGTTCCCTTTCGTAGTGATATGAGTCCGTGATGTTGTGATGGCGAATTCAGCAGGTGGAGTAACCGCCAAGATTGCTCAGGCTACCTATCATTTGGGGTTCTTTGGCTCAAGTTCTCGCTCCATGCCTGGTGTAGGGCGCAAGCGAGTCACATCAGTAACATTTATATGCAATTTGCGCTCTTTCTCTCTCGCGCGTAGTCAGCAAATTATCCTCAGGAGGCTTTCATGTCAGCAGTCAATTTCGTTGGTGGTGAAAAAGGTGGAGTCGGTAAATCGGTGGTGTCACGTTTAATCGCACAATATTTTATTGACCATAAGATACCCTTCTTAGGCTTCGATACGGATCGTTCACATGCTTCATTTCAGCGTTTTTACGGCTCCTTTGCCGATCGCACGGTGATCGATGATTACGCGAGTCTTGACCGCATTGCGGAAGCCATCACCGATGATCCCAATCGCCAAATTTTGGTCGATTTAGCCGCACAAACGATGCCGCCGTTGTCGCGTTGGATTGAAGATTCCGGCCTCGTTTCGCTGCTCGCTGAACAACATATTCCGGTGCGTTTTTGGCACGTTATGGACGACGGCATGGATTCACTCAGCCAGCTCGGGAAATTACTCACTCGTTATGGCGCGTCGGTGTCCTATGTCATCGTGCTTAATCACGGTCGCGGTACTGACTTCGGCAGCTTTCACAATTCCGAGATAAAACGCACTGCCATAAGTTACGGCGCGTCGATTATTGAATTGCGCTGCTTGCATGAAACCTCCATGCGCAAAATTGATCGCCTCAATGCTAGTTTTTGGGCCGCAGTTAATCATCGTGGTACTGACGAGTCTCTTGGTTTACTCGAACGCCAACGGGTTAAAATTTGGCTGGCAAGAACTTATGAAGATTTGGGCAAGGTTATTAACAACAAGGCGAAATCATAAGCAGAGAGAAAAAATCGCTCTTCATTGATCCGTTTAACCATGATATAATTAGCAGTATTTTGCTGCTGATGGCGCGGTTTAGGCAGCGTCATAATTATTCTCCCTAAATAAAGCGCCCAATCAGCGCATAGAGCGTTGAACGCTAGTCCGATAGCGCTGGCGATACCGAGAAGAGTGAGCTAATCACCACCCATGATCGAAACGGTGTCGACTCACAAAAAATATTTTGGTAGCGGTTGGCGAATGATTAATCGTCGCTCGCTGATGCTGTTGAGTGTCGTCGCGCTGGCACTGGTCGGTGCCTATGCCTTTAGACTGTGGCTCATCCAAGGCTCACTGATCTACGTACCGCAACGAACCACCGTTGCCCTGGCTACAGCGGCGAGCGCGCAAAGTGCAAAACGCCTGTATTTTACCGCTGCTCAGCAACAACAAATCGCCTGGCTGTTGCCACCAACGAGTACCGCGCCTGCGGTATTGTGGATTGCTTGCATTGGCAATGGCGGCTGTGCCGCGCGCTGGTTTGAACAACCGGATTTTCTTTTGCCCACCCTGCATCGCACCACCGGCGCCGCGATTTTAGCCATCGATTATCCGAGCTTTGGTGAGTGTCCAGGTGAACCGAATCCCTCCAGCATTCTCACGCTCTCGCGTGCGGCGCAGGAAGCGGCGCTCAGCGAGCTCGGCTGGACGCGTGCTGCGACTCGCATTGGTATTATAGGCATGTCCCTTGGTACTGGCATCGCCAGCCAACACGCGGTCGCCGAAGGGCTCGATCGTCTAGTGCTGATCTCCCCTTACACCAGTCTGCTCGACCTCGCTCTGCAGAGTCAACCCTGGCCATTTCCCTACCTGCTAAGTCACCGTTACGACAATCGCGCAGGCTTACAGCACTTAGCAAATAACCCCGTAGCAAAAGTGATTATCTATCATGGTGATGCCGACCACACCATTCCGGTGGAACATGCACGCAGTTTAGCCGCAGCCTTTCCCCAATTAATTGACTATCATGAACTTCCCGGCGTCAGACACGACAACGTACTCACCGGTATCGTCCCACAAGTCGTCGCAGATATTCAACGGATGATGCCGTAAAATTGAAATACGGCTCCTTTACGCTGGTTTATCTCGGCACTCGGATATCTACTTTTAGCTTTGTCTAGAAAGTCTCATCGAGACCACACTGCTGACAGCACGGGTTCACCACTTTTTCTGTTCAGATTTTCTGGAGGATTATTTAAAATTTGGATGTCTATAAAGTTATCTTTTCTGAGTAACTCTCATAATTATGTTGAAGGAAGAAATTAATCTCAATCACCTTGAATGTTAGATGATTCGGGGAACCAAATTTTGGCTATGCCAATACCATTTTCTCCAGCGACACTGTACAGGAGATAATCTTGTCCATCTATGTCAGTAAAGATATTGGGAACGCGAATCTGATTTAAAATCCCCCTAGATTCTCCAGGTTCAGATGGTTTTATTGGTTTATTCGCACCTTCCCAATCTTTCTCCGGCCGAAGTAGCTCGATGGTGGGTCCAATATTTGAGGCCACCAGGCCTTTTGTAATATCAGCAACCCGATTGGTCATTAAACGTTCTGGTGCATCTCCAATTCTGGAGTATAAAAGATAGACGGTCTTACCAAATGCCCTAACACCACCGTGACGAATTCTAACCCCAACTTCTGGGTTCTTCAGTGCTCCAAACTCAGTAA
>CANETI010000226.1 GCA_947440715.1 Planctomycetota bacterium
AAACTATACCACTTGCCCACATTGCGGCTTAGCATTTTCCGAATTTGGTTCGGGTAAATTATTTGGCTGTGCTCATGATTATTCAACATTTGGCGACAAAATTGAAACATTGTTGCGTAATTATCACGGCACCACTCGCCATATCGGTCGTCTGCCAGGCAGCGAACCCGCTACGCCTATCGACCCGATCACTGCTCGCCGTGCACGTCTAGACGCTTCGTTGCGTGATGCCGTTGTCAGCGAAAATTATGAAACGGCCGCCGCCTTGCGCGATGAGATCAAAAGCCTGGATGAGCCAGCGGCTGACTAAGCTCGCTGATTTGATTACGGCCTCACCGTGCCAACTGAGCCTCACTAGCTGCTCACTGCTTATTTATGACAACAGTAGACGTCAGCGCAAAACCATAGAACGTCTGGCGTCCACATGAGTCAACTCGCTCCCCTTTTGGCACGCACCGCATCGTGGCTCAATAGCCCTGGTTCCCACGGCGGTATCGTTATTTCCAGTCGTGTGCGTTTAGCGCGAAATATCGAAGGCTTCGCTTTTCAACGCAAATTAAGCCCCGTGCGGCAACAAGAATTAGTCGATCATTTAATGGTGAAGGTGTCAGCGACAGCGCCCATGCCTAATGCGTTAGCGTTAAAAATTGATCAATTAAATCCTCTCGAACGACTGGCCTTGGTTGAGCGACAATTAATTTCGCGCGATTTGGCTGGCGGCAAACGCCCAGCCGGTGTTTATATCAGCAGCGACGAAATGTATTCACTGATGTTTAACGAAGAAGATCACTTACGCCTGCAAGTCATCAGCGCCGGACTTTGCATTAATGCAAATTTAGAATTAGCCGTACAATTAGATCGCACGTTAGAAAAAGCCTTACCGTGGTCAAATCACCCAGAGTTTGGTTATTTAACTGCCTGTCCTACGAATGTCGGAACGGGCCTGCGGGCCTCGGTGATGTTGCATTTGCCCGCGCTGGTTGAAACCGGTGAATTTAAACAAGTCATGCGCAGTCTCAGCAAACTGCACATGACCGTGCGTGGTTTACATGGGGAAGGCAGCGAACCCACTGGTCATTTTTATCAGATCAGCAATCAACGCGCCTTAGGATTGAGCGAACAGCAATTGGTTGACCACCTCAACGAAACCGTCGAACGCATCATTGCCTATGAACAATTGGCGCGGCAATCGATGATGACCAAATCGCGTACGCGTCTGGAAGACAAAATTTTTCGCGCCTGGGGCTTGTTGACCCATGCACGCAGTCTGACCAGTGATGAGCTGATTGACCAACTCAGCTGGATTCGCCTGGGAGCGGGTCTTGGCATCCTGACCTGGCGAAATTGGAAAATGCTGGATAGAATCCTCTTGCAGAGCCAACCGGCTCACATTCAGTTGCAGAATGCCCATGCCGAAGATGTGGAAGCTCGTGACCAACTGCGTGCCGATTTGGTACGCAAGTGGCTTCAAGCTCCCTCAAGCGAGCAAAACTGACGCTTATTGACTCACCCTAGCCCCCGCTGGTTTACCCATGTTCGACAAGTTCACTGACCGCGCTCGCAAAATTATCGCTCTGGCTCAAAAAGAGGCCGAGCGTTTCCACCATGATTACATTGGTACCGAGCATCTCTTGCTCGGCCTGGTGAAAGAAGGATCGGGCGTCGCAGTTACCGCGCTCAATAACCTCAGCGTCGACGTGGAAAAAGTCCGTCGCGAAGTTGAGAAGTTGGTCGTCGTCGCCGACAAAGAAGCGCCATCTGGCCCCCTGCCATTTACCCCACAAGCCAAACGCGTTTTAGAACTCGCCAGCGAAGAAGCTCGCGCTTTAGGACACCCGTACATTGGTACCGAACATATTTTGCTCGGCCTGCTCAGCGAACAAGACAGCGTCGCTGCCCAGGTGTTGATCAATCTCGATTTGAAATTGGAAGATGTCCGCAACGAAATTCTTGATCTGCTTGGCGCTAGCGATGTGTCCAATATGCCACAATCAACCACCAAAGAACCAGGCGAAAAACCGGCTGAAAAAACTGGTAAAACTAAAAAAGGTGAGGAATCAACCACACCTGCGCTCGATGCCTTTGGCCGCGACCTAACCCAAGCCGCCGAAGCCGGTGAATTAGACCCCGTTATTGGCCGCGCAAAAGAAATTGAACGTCTTTGGCAAATCTTGTGTCGCCGAACGAAAAATAATCCGGTCTTACTCGGTGAACCTGGCGTTGGCAAAACTGCCATCGTTGAAGGTCTCGCGCAATCGATCGTTAAACATGAAGTGCCAGATTTATTGGCCAACAAACGCATCATCTCGCTTGACCTCGCTTCGATGGTCGCCGGTACTAAATACCGCGGTCAATTCGAAGAACGCATCAAAGCAGTGATGAAAGAAGTGAAACAATCGAAAAACATTATTTTATTCATCGATGAATTGCATACCTTGGTCGGCGCCGGTGGCGCTGAAGGTGCAATCGACGCCAGTAATGTCTTAAAGCCTGCCTTATCGCGTGGCGAAATGCAGTGTATCGGTGCAACCACGCTGGATGAATTCCGCAAATACATTGAAAAAGATGGCGCACTCGAACGGCGTTTCCAATCGATTATTGTTGATCCACCCGCCATTGATGACGCCATTAAAATTCTTCAGGGCCTACGCGACAAATACGAAGCGCATCACCGCATCAAAATCACCGATGCTGCCATCACTGCGGCGGTCAAACTCAGCGATCGTTACATCACTGGCCGTTTCCTGCCAGACAAAGCCATCGACGTGATCGATGAAGCCGGCGCCAGATTGCGTCTGAAAGCCACGTCAAAAGCACCGGCTTACAAAGAAATTGAAATTGAAATTAAAGACTTCGAGAAGCAAAAGTCCGAAGCCGTCTTAAATCAAGACTACGAAAAAGCGGCGGAATTCCGCGATCGTGCCGAGAAAAAGAAAAAAGAACTCGCCGACCTGAAACGCAAACACCAAGAACAGTCAAAAGAACTGTGCGGCACCGTGGACGAAAATTTGGTTGGCGAAATTGTCGCCGCCATGACCGGCATTCCGCTCAAACGTTTGGACCAAGGCGAAGCGAAACGTTTACTCGAACTCGAATCGCATTTGCACAAAAAAGTTATTTCACAAGACGAAGCGATCCGCGCAGTCTCACGCGCCATTCGTCGTTCACGTTCCGGCCTCAAAGATCCACGTCGCCCAGTCGGCGCATTTATGCTCGTCGGTCCCACCGGCGTCGGTAAAACCTTACTGTGCAAAGCGCTCGCCGAATTCATGTTTGGCGGTGAAGAAGCCCTCATCCAAATCGACATGAGCGAATACGGCGAAAAACATAATGCCAGTCGTTTAGTCGGCGCGCCTCCAGGCTACGTCGGTTACGAAGAAGGCGGCCAATTAACCGAAAAAGTCCGTCGCCGTCCTTATTCCGTGGTGCTGTTCGACGAACTCGAAAAAGCTCACGGCGATGTATTCAACATGCTGTTACAAATCATGGAAGAAGGCAAACTCACCGACTCGTTCGGCCGCGTCGTCGATTTCCGTAACACCGTTATCGTCATGACCAGCAACGTCGGTGCCGCCGGCGCCAGCGAAGCCGGAACACTCGGTTTCGATACCGCCGAAGGCAAAGAAGACTACGCCAGCAAGGCCACTAAAATGGCCTATCAGCGCGCACTTGAAGAATACTTCCGCCCTGAGTTCTTAAATCGTCTCGACGACACCATCGTCTTCCGTCCTTTAGAACGCGAAGACCTGCGCCAAGTCGTCAGCCTGGAATTCAACAAGATCGCCAAACGCGTACACGAACAAGGCCTACAAATTCAACTCACCGTACCCGCCATCGATTTCTTGCTCAAAGAAGGCTACAATCCACGTTTTGGCGCACGTCCGATACGGCGCACCATTGAACAACACATCGAAGACCCATTATCCGAAGCCATGCTGCGCGGTGAATTTACCCCAGGTACCAACCTCAGCGTCGGCGTTGAAACCGACAAAGACGGCAAAACTCACTTAGTCTTTCTGCGTGTCGAAAAGACCGACGAAGAAATCAACGCCGAGAAAGCCGCACCACAAAAAGAATAGGCCTCGACCAGCACGCAGGAGCCACAATTCCCGAGTTGACGCTCCTGGGATGCCCCCTAAGTTCCGCGCCCTCACCACCATTGGTGTCACCAGCGCGATTAGCTCAGTTGGTAGAGCAAGGGATTCTTAATCCCTGGGTCGATGGTTCGAATCCATCATCGCGCACCAGATAGAGCCTGTAGGTCACCGATCTACAGGCTTTTTTATGCCTGAAATTTTGCTCTGCTTAGTTTCTAGTTCACTGGTGCCCATTCTACGCGAGTATGCTCCCGCACCTGGAGTCGTTTTTATGTCCACTAAGCCACATCAGCCTCCGGCAGGTATCACCTTCTTGGCTGGGCTTGATTATGACCTGCGCCAAGGACTCGCATCGGAAATTCGCGCCCTCTGGACCCATCATTCGACTGCGCTTGAAGGAAACACCCTCACCCTTGGCGACACGACCTTTGTTCTGCAAGAAGGTTTAACCGTCAGCGGAAAATCCTTAAAAGATCATCAAGAAGTTATTGGACATGCACGCGCGATAGATGTGCTCTATCAATTCATCGACCAACAACACAGCGTAAGCGTTGACGACCTTCATCAGCTTCATCGCGCCATTCAAACAGAAAACACCAGCGATATTTACGCTCCGATTGGTGCGTGGAAAAACGAACCTAATGGCACAACGGCATTGCTCTCAACCGGGCAATCCCAATGGCATGATTATGCACGTCCGAATGATGTTCCTGCACTGATGGAAGTATGGCTCGCTTATTTACACACTGTTTGCGAACAAAAACCGACCGATTTGTTGGCCGCTTATACTGAT
>CANETI010000227.1 GCA_947440715.1 Planctomycetota bacterium
ATCACCCGCATCTTCATGCCCTACATCGCCGCCCGCGCGGGACCGCAGCAAATACCGTGAACCAATATTTTTCTAAAATTGATTATGACGCAGCCAAATTCATGGCGTGCGGAAAGGAATTTTGGCGCTAACTGCGTTTTTCAGGATAATCCTCTCATCGATAACGAAACGCGTTTTCTCTGTTGATCAATTTCCATCACGCGCACTTTAACCTGTTGCTGCACTTTAACTACGTCATTGGGATCACTGACAAAATGGTCAGCGAGTTGGCTGATGTGGACGAGGCCATCTTGCTTGACGCCGATATCGACAAAGGCGCCAAACTTGGTGACGTTGCTGACCAAGCCGGGTAATATCATACCTTCGCTTAAATCAGCTAAGCTGTGCACATCGGCAAACCGGAAATGAGTAAATTGTTGACGTGGGTCACGGCCTGGCTTGGCGAGTTCAATTAAAATGTCGCGCAGCGTAGGTTCACCAACCTCAGCGCTAACGTAACGCTTAATATCAATTTGACGGCGTTTAATCTCATCAGTGAGTAAATCGCTGACTTGGCAATTAACGTCTTTCGCCATTTGCTCGACCAAGGCATAGCGCTCGGGGTGTACGGCACTGCCATCCAATGGATTCTTTCCATCACGTATGCGTAGAAATCCTGCGCATTGTTCAAAAACTTTGGCTCCCAGGCGCGGTACTTTCAATAATTGTTTGCGCGACGTAAAGCCGCCGTTTTCTTCACGATAAGCAATAATATTTTTAGCAATGGCTGGACCAAGTCCGGCAATGTGCGCCAATAATTGCTGAGAGGCCGTTCCTAATTCAACGCCAACGCTGTTAACGCAACTGCTGACGACCTGGTCTAAGCCTTGTTTTAATTTACCTTGGTCAACATCGTGTTGATATTGTCCAACACCAATACTCTTGGCGTCAGTTTTAATTAATTCGGCCAACGGATCTTGTAAGCGGCGGCCAATACTGATCGCTCCACGAACGGTTAAATCCAGGTTAGGAAACTCTTCACGCGCAACTTCACTGGCTGAATAAATGGATGCGCCACTTTCACTCACCAACACCACAGGAATATTAATGCCGGCTTTTTTCAACGTGGCTTCAACAAAAGCCTGGGTTTCACGACCTGCTGTCCCATTTCCAACCGCAACCGCTTCGGCTTTATGCTCTTTAACCAGACGCACCAAGGTTATTTGAGCACTCGTTTGGCGATTTTGCTCGTGATGATAAATAACATCATGCGCAAGAAATTGCCCGCTCGCAGATAGAGACGAGCATTTACAGCCGGTGCGCAGACCAGGATCAATCGCAAGTACCGCATGCTTACCAAAAGGGCTACTCATCAATAATTCACGCAGGTTATCAGCAAACACGTTAATGGCTTCTTGGTCAGCTCGCGTCTTAGCGCCGTTGATGGCCTCGGTCTCAAGACTGGGAACCAATAAACGCTCGTAGCCGTCCTGAATAGCGAGGTCCAATTGCTCACGTAAAGCTGGGCCCCCTTTGAGCCAGCGCCGTTGCAGAATAATAATGGCCTGCTGGCTTTCTGGTCGTGCCGTTATTTTCAAAAAACCGAGTTCGCTACCACGCAGCATCGCTAACACCCGATGACCAGCTGCGCGGGCAAGTGGCTCCGCATAATCACCATAATCACGGAATCGTTGTGCTTCATCGCTGTCTTTTTTGCCACGCGCAAAACAGGAACGCAGTTCCGCTTCGCGCGCAAAGTACAAACGTAATTCGGCGCGTGTTTGTGGGTCTTCAGCGATGTACTCGGCAATAATATCGCGCGCTCCCGCCAATGCGGCTGCGGTATCTGGAACCTCATCGGTAATAAAACCGTCGAGTGGTGGCCAATTTTGACCAGCCATCATCGCATCAGCAATCGGCCCTAGTCCCCGTTCACGCGCCTGTTGTGCTCGTGTCCGTCGCTTAATTCGATGGGGTAAATAAATATCTTCTAACGCTAACATGGTATGAGCGTTGATAATGCTGCGCTCCAATTCAGGGGTTAATAAACCGCGCTCTTGCAGACTTTTCAGTATGGACTCACGCCGTTTATTCAGCTCCGCCGCCTGTTCCAAAGCTGCGCTAACTGCCGCTAACTGAACCTCATCTAATTCACCCGTCGCTTCCTTGCGGTAACGAGCAATAAACGGGATGGTCGATCCATCTGCCAGCAGCATGGCGGTAGCTTGAATTTGTTGCGGACGCAGCTTCAGCGCTTGTGCAATCGAACGAATGATAGCGTCATCAAGAGCATGAGTCATAGCGCGTCGCCGATGGGATTAGGATGGGAAATTTCTATCTGAGAGTGACATTCTTGACACGCAACCCAAGGATTGCGTGTCGAGAAAAGAAAAGACCACGCTCGGCAATGCCAAGCGTGGTCTTTAGTGCGAAGCATCTCGTTGAGAGACAGACGATTAGTCGGCCTTCACCGTACCTTCGGCTTTCTTCAATTTTTCGATCATGCTGTTCGGGACAGGCTTATATTCTGCTGGTTCCATCGAGTACGATGCGCGGCCTTGTGACAGCGAACGTAAATCGGTGGTGTAGCCGAACATTTCAGCGAGTGGAACTTCACTGCGAATGATTTTGTTGACGCCGCGATCAACGGTTTCCGTAATCATGGCACGCTTGGACTGCAAGGAGCCCATGACTGAACCGGTGAATTGGTCGGGCGTTTCCACTTCGACGTTCATCCATGGTTCGAGCACTTGCACACCAATTTGTGGATAGGCCGTACGCATGGCCAAAGCACCGGCGGCAACGAACGCGTGTTCCGACGAGTCAACGTCATGGAACGAACCATCGATCAGGGCAACGTGAACGTTGATGACCGGGAATGGGAGCTCATAGCCGCGCGCCAATTCATTGCGAATGCCTTCTTCAATTGGCTTGATGTATTCTTTTGGCACCGAACCACCGCGAGTGGCGTTTTCGAAAATAAATTCATGACCAGCAGCTTTTTCTTCGGTGGTCAATGGACGAATTTTTACCACGCAATCACCGTATTGGCCGCGACCGCCCGATTGCTTGACGTGTTTACCACGCACTTCAATCGCTTTGGTGATGGTTTGACGATACGATACGCGTGGTTTACCAACGACCGCGTCCACTTTGTATTCATCGCGAATACGATGCGACAACACTTCCAAATGCAGCTCGCCCATGCCGGCAATAATTAATTGCGAGGTTTCTGGGTCGGTCCATTTCTTAAAGGTCGGATCTTCACGTTCCAAGCGCGCTAAAGCGTAAGCCATTTTCTCTTTATCGGCGTTCGACTTAGGTTCGATGGCCATGGTGATAACTGGCTTGGCAAAGCTGATGCCTTCCAGAACGCCAGGCTTCTGATCACTTTGATGGACTAAGGTATCGCCGGTTTGCGTGCCCTTCAAACCAACCATGGCGCAAATATCGCCAGCGCCGGCTTCTTCAACTTTAGTCGAAGATAAACCGACGAGCTTGACCATGCGCGAAACACGTTCCGTACGCGTGGTGCCGGCGGCGACCAATGCGTCGCCTTCTTTGATGATGCCTTGGTACACACGAACGAACGAAACATCGCCCAAGGTGGGCATGTTCATGATTTTGAATACCATGGCGCGCAATGGCAATTTAGGGTCGCAAACGGTTGGAATTGGTTTGGTTTTCAGTAAGTCATCCACGTCATACTGTTTAATGGCATGGGCGTCACGCGGGTTAGGCAGAATGTCGACCACCGCGTCTAACAACATTTGGATACCCTTATTACGCAGCGCAGCGCCGCACAACATAGGTTGTAATTTGAACGCCATGCAACCTTTCAGCAGACCTTTCATGATCTGTTCATTGCTCAGCGTACCGTTATCCAAATAAGCTGTTTCAATTTCATCATCGCCACAATAACTCGCCACGGCGTCCATCATGCCGATGCGGCGTTTTTCTGCTTCGGCTTTTAAATTTGCTGGGATTTCGTTTTCAACTTGATCTTCACCCTTTTCGCCTTCGAAGGTCATGTATTTCATTTTGATCAAATCGATAATGCCGCTGAAATCATCACCCGCACCAACTGGCATTTGAATAGGAACAGGATTACCAGCCAAGCGGCTCTTCACCTGCACCACGACGTTGTCGAAATTTGCGCCCATGCGGTCCATCTTATTGACGAACACTAAACGAGGCACGGTGTATTTATTGGCTTGGCGCCAAACCGTTTCGGACTGCGCTTGCACGCCAGCCACCGCACAGAATACCACCACTGCGCCGTCAAGTACGCGGCAAGAACGTTCGACTTCAGCGGTGAAGTCCACGTGACCTGGGGTATCAATCAAATTGATGTCGTGGCCACGCCATTGTGCGAACACGGCTGCTGCCGTGATGGTGATACCGCGTTCTTGTTCTTCTTTCATCCAGTCCGTTGAGGCGCCACCATCATGCACTTCACCGATTTTGTGCTTTTTACCCGTGTAATAGAGGATGCGTTCCGACACGGTGGTCTTGCCTGAGTCGATATGGGCAACGATGCCGAAATTACGTGTCTTGGCGATATTGAGGGCCATTGTGGGCTCCGATGAGGGCTAAAAGAGGGACTAAGATGAGGCTAAAACCAGAGAAAACACCCATGAAGGGTGCCAGAAAAGGGAGGCGGGATCATGGTGTCGAATCGGGTGAAACAAGAGGGAAGCGGATTCACCAATATTATTGGGTAATATTCAACGAATTTGCTCGATCCCTTTTCAGCTATTCGTTTCACAAGCGTTATGATCACCAAATGAAGCCCCTCAACAGCATACACAGCTCACGAGTCTTTTTTCGCACGTCTGCATTGCGTGTCTGGGCGGGGTCCTAGGCTCTCGCCCCTCCATGCCGCATCCCCAGCATC
>CANETI010000228.1 GCA_947440715.1 Planctomycetota bacterium
GGCTAAAAAGCTCATGATTCTTGATGAGAAAAATCCGCTCACACAAGATGCCATCGACTCCTACCAAAAGCTTTTGGATACTTATCGCCTGTTGCGTGGTGAAGATGATCATGTCGCTAATTGGCAACAGACCATCACAGCTAATCGGAATCACATTGCCACCAGTCGTAAATTAATGCTGTCACTGATCGTCAAAGAAGAACTCACTCAAGCAGAACAACAAGTATTAGTGAAGGCGGTTGGGTTGCTGACCAACCGTCGTGCCTTAGATGTGGCTGAAGCACAGCGCATTAACGAACGCTTGGCACGTGACGAAGCTAAACTGGTACTATTGGTCGAGCGTCTTGCTGTACTTGATCAACAAGCCGATTTTGACACCAGTTTAAATACACTACTGCTTGATTTCGAACGCCTCTCAGCAGTTGATGATCCCCGTCGAAGCACGTGGCGGAATAAATACGATAATGTCATTCGGATTCGTCGTCGTCTTTCTGCTTTAGATGAGAAACAACCAATTTTTGATCAAGCGCAAAACACGCTTGATCATTTAATAAAAATGATCGGCACCTCCCCCGCCGATGTTCAACGCTGGCAGAGCATATTAGAAAATGTAAACGCTCATAAAACCGCCTTGGCAGCCTTAGATGTGGTTGGTCCAATTGGTGATGACATTGCAGAACGCCTGGTTCGCTTGGTCGCAATAGTTGGAGAATCGGATGTCGACGTTCAACGTTGGCAAAAGAAATTATCAAATATCACCATGTATCGGGAACGCTTAGCCCATTTAAAACAAACCTATATTTTGCCGCCTACGTCGAGCGATGATGTGCTAGCGCTCAAAGCCTTAGTCGGCGAGGCGGATCCGCTGGTACAACAAGCGACTGAACGAGTGCGGACTTTACGCGGGCCAGAGCGTCCCGCCTGGGCATCAGATTTTGGCCGCGATGAGTTTGGTCTCTACGCCGAGGTCAAAGTATTAAATCAACAGCAACGGTTTCGTTATATTCCCGCTGGAGCATTTACCCTTGGCAGTGCGTTATCAGAACTAGGCCGAGAAATAGACGAGGCTCCAGTCGCCGTGCGCTTAACTCGGTCATTTTGGTTAGCTGATAGCGAATGCTCACAAGGTTTATGGAGTGAAATTAAACAAGATAATCCAGCTTATAATAAACATCCGGTTCACCCCGTTGAACGCGTGTCTTGGACGGATGCGCAGCATTTCCTAAGAGTATTGAATTTGCGCATAAACAAAGGTATTAGTTGTCGCCTACCGACCGAAGCCGAATGGGAATATGCAGCGCGCGCTGGTGCTACGGATAAACTTCCAGGTCATGATGCCGCCGGGGCTGATGATCTAGATCGTATCGCCATCCATGTTGGCACGACCCAAGGAACCTCACGGGCAATTCGCGGACGTTTGCCCAATCGCCTTGGTTTATACGATGTTCTCGGCAATGTGTGGGAATGGTGCCAAGACACTTATGCACCTTATCCAGTCGTTCCCAGCCTTGATCCACGTCCAATTGTTGGCACGCAGCGCATAGTCCGTGGCGGTTCGTGGGGAGATAAATCAACATTACTGCGAGTCGCCGATCGTCACGCGCTCGATCCAGAAATACGTTCTGCTTATGTTGGGCTACGCATTGCGATTGATGTCGAGTGGAAAAAGCCATGAATGCACGCGGCCAGAGAGTCCGGAAGTCCGGAAGTCCGGAAGTCCGGGAGTCTGGTGGCGCGATATTTTATTATTTTTTATTCAGTTCCCTGTTCTCGAAAATCCCACGTACAAAAGACTTCCGGACTTCCGGACTTCCGGACTTCCGGAGGGTCGCCCATGACTTCCGGACTCTCTGTCTCTTACTTTTCCTCCTCCCCGCCTGGACCGCGACGCCTAATTTAACTCCGACATTAAATTCCATTTCAGATATTTCTATTTTAGAAGACAGCGGTTCGCAGGGGGTGTCGATCAGCGGTATTAGTGATGGTGGCGATGCGGTAGCGCAAACGCTGACCATTACGGCGACATCGAGTAATCCGACAATCATGCTGAATCCGACCGTAGTTTATACCAGTCCGGCGGCGACCGCTACCATTTTACTCTCCCCCAATACGGATCAATTTGGCACTGCCATAATAACCGTAACCGTTCAGGACAGTGGTGGAACGGCGGGTGGTTCGGTCGATTTTATTACCCGTACTTTTACGGTTACTATTTCGCCAGTGAACGATCAGCCGATCATCAATTCCATTGCCGATATTTCCATTTCAGAAAACGCTTCGGCGCAGACGGTGAATTTTAATGGCGTAGCGAGCGGGCCGAGTAACGAAGTGGCGCAAACGATAACCATAACCGCACAGTCGTCAGATCCCTCATTAATTCCCAATCCAACAGTGACTTATACCAGTCCCGCAACGAGCGGTTCATTGTCATTGACGCCGGTGGCAAATCGCAGTGGCACGACCAGCATTATTGTGACTATGAGTGATAATGGAGGAACCTCGAATAGTGGCGTGGATGTCACGGTGCTGTCGTTTACGGTGACGGTTAATGCCGTGGCCCACACCCCAGTGGTTGTCACCAATGCCGGATTAAGTTTGTCGATTGGTACCAGCGCGGTGATTTCACGAACCTTGTTAGAAGTATCCGATTATGGTCCTGCGGCTCAACTCGTGTATCGTATCCTCAGCGTGCCGACCAAAGGTAACTTGCTGAAAAATGCAGTAGTATTAGCCCTTAATAATACCTTTACTCAAGCTGATATTAATTCCGGCTTATTAGTGTATCGCCACACCGGTAGCATGAATGAGTCTGACAGTTTTAACTTTACCGTGACTAATTTAGAAATGAATTCCTTGGCCTCAACCGCTTTTGCGATCGCTATTAGTGGCGCCGCAGTGGTGACCATTCCGGTGGTGACCTTACCCAGTGGCTCGATCACGTGGATCCAAGGTGGCGGACCGATTATTGTGAATAATGGAGCCACGGTAACCGATTCGAGCGGAACCTTAGTTGGCGGTACACTCACCATGTCGTTGGTCACCAATGCCGAAAGTAATGATCGTTTATCTATTCGTAATGTTGGCACCGGCATTGGTCAAATTGGGGTTTCTGGAACGGTAGTAACGTATAGCAATTCAACCATCGGAACCATTAACGTCGATACTGGAAGTGTGTTATCGGTCGTTTTAGCCGGAACCGCTGCGCCAAATTCGGTAGAGGTATTATTACGCAATCTTCAATTTAATAATATCGGTTCAGCCCCATCCACGGCGACGCGCACGGTGCAGGTGGCATTAAGTAATGGTACCGGCGGGGTGAGCGCACCGGTGACTAGCGATGTCATGGTGCAAGCGGTTAATCAAGCGCCGATAGTTAGTTTCCCTAAAGTATCGGTGGCCTATTTAGAAGCCTCAGGTGCCAATGTTTTAGACAATACTACGGTGGTGACGGATGCCGATTCGCCGTCGATGTCCGGCGGTGTTGTGACATTGGCGTGGACCGCGAATGCCACCGCGGATGATAATTTATCAATTCGCAATGAAGGAACTGGCGCTAACCAAATATCCGTCAGTGGTCTCAATGTTTCCTACAGTAATATATTAATCGGAACCATGAATGGTGGTGGGGCTGCCGGTAGTTCATTGATTATTACGTTAAACGCCGCCGCGACTCCAGCCGCCGTACAAGCGCTGATGCGTAATCTCACTTTTGATAATCCATCATTAACGCCGTCTTTATTGCTGCGACAATTATCCGCAACGGTGAGCGATGGTGCAGGAGGATTGTCTGCTGCTGCGGGCTTAACGGTGGTGGTGCAATCGAGTAATAATCCGCCGGTGGTGACGTTGCCTTCGCCAGCACTGACGTGGTTGCAGGGAAGTGGAGAGCAAGTCATCGATAGTTCGGCAACGATTACCGATATTGATAGCGCCGCATTTGATACCGGTATTTTGGTTGCGGAATTTATTAGCGGTGGAAATGCGAATGATCGTTTGACGATTTTAACTGACAGTAATGCCCCAGGAAAAGTGGATGTTCAGGGCACGGATGCGCGTTATGGCGGAATCATCATTGGGTCAATTACTGGGCCAGGCACTATTAGCAGTAGTTTAGTGGTGCGCTTAAATACCAGTGCCACCGTGGCAGCAACGCAGGAATTAATGCGTCGTTTGGCGTTTGAAAATGTTGCCAGCCCAGTCATTAATGGCCCACGTACGGTGCGGGTATATGTGACCGACGGTAGTGGGGGAACCAGTTTGCCAGTGACGAAAATAATTACGCTTCAGTCGGTGAATGTCGTACCGGCAGTTACTTTACCAACGGGAAGTGCAGCGTGGACAGAACACGCAACGGCCTCATTGATTGATAGCGCCGCGACCGTGATCGATTCCGATGCGGGAACGCTGAATACGGGAATATTAACCGTTTCGATGAGCAACGCCGTAGTTGGTGATCGGATAAGCATTCGTTCAACCGGTGTTGGCTCTGGTCAAGTGTCGCTGAGTGGCAGCACGGTTTTAGTCAGTGGAATTGCTATTGGCACTTTCATGGGTGGCACAAACACCACGGCATTATCCGTCACATTTAATGCGCAAAGTACGCCAGCTGCGGCGCAGGCTATTTTACGTCTCGTGCAGTTTTCTCATATCGGTCAATTCACCTCGGTGGAAACCCGCGCCGTGCGCGTGACCGTCACGGATGGTTTTGATATCAGCCCAATTGCTACTACCACCTTGACGTTAACTCCGGTCGATGATCCGCCAACGACCAGTGCGATCACGTTGGTAACGGTTGCTGATATTTCGACACCAGCAACGCTCCCAGGCACTGATCCTGAAGCGGGGACCTTGACGTGGGAAATA
>CANETI010000229.1 GCA_947440715.1 Planctomycetota bacterium
GTACTGTCAACGATAATGGTACGAACTAAATCACCGACATCGGCGGTTTCACCACCGGTCAGGCGACAGGGAATATTAAATTTGGACAATAAATCGCAGACCGCTTGGTAGCCATTCACAATGGCGGCAATAATTTCCCCTGGGATCCGCTTGGCATTGCGACCAATGGTATTGGAAATCATGTACGGTCCGATGGAACCAACGCAGGCGATGTCATCTAAATTCATGATCAAACTATCTTGCGCGATTCCCGCCCAGGTCAGTGCTAAAGTCGGCGTGCCGTAATTTTCCCGCGAGGCTAAATAGGCGAGCGACGCTTTGGTGCCAGCGCCGTCTGCGTGCATGATCAAACAACAATCAGCTTCACCCGTTAAGTCATCCGGAACGATTTTGCAAAACGCTCCAGGAAACAGCCCTGCGTCTTGACGCGAGATCGCGGCGTGGACCTCTTCTTTACCGGCGGAGACTCCGCGAGACTGGTAGCGGGCGTCGTGACGTTGCGTGCTCATGGGGCGGCATGGTGCCGCGCATGGCTCAGGTGCAAGTCGCTGTACGCAAATAGCTCAACCACAGGAGGTTGGGTGTTTGGCTATTGGCCGATTTTGCCTGCCGGGTCGCAACTGGCACTGATTATCCTGAGGGCAATTGCAGTGCGCTTCGTAAATCTGATCATGGCGGGCTCGCTGATCTCAGGCGAGCTCGGCGCACGCTTAAGTCTCAGTGCTCGTGTGACGATAAACAAAGTCAGTTAGCAAAGTCAGTTAATAACAGCCCATGTACGTTCTTTCGGATCGACAAACGACGGCGCTCGCGAATCTCGAAGGTTTTATTAACCTCCGCCGTCGTCGAACGAGTTTTGCCGACCGAGAGGAATTTCAACGCTATTGGGATCAGTTGAAAAAACGGTGCGACCAAACGGCGCAGCAACGACAAACAGAGACGCCCATAACCCGAAAAGCACGCGATGATGAGCGCAAGGCGAAGGTGACTCACTATTATAATGATGAAGAGCGATTGGTGGCTTATGCCCATCAGTACCGTGTGCGGTATCAGCCGTCGACGCACAAATTGCGCGCGCAATTATTCTTAAAATCAGCAAATAATGTGCTGGTTGATTTAGTGATGTCGCGGATGCAGGAACATCTAAACGATGATGAACGAGCCATCGCTTTAGTGGAACGCATGCGTGGCCAAGGGCGTAACGTCCAATTCATGCAGGCGAAACTCAGTCAGCGAAAGTTTGAAGCCGAGACGATAAAACGTTGTCTGCAAACCTGCGCGGAAAATAATGGCAGCATGTGGGTGCCGGAAGTGCTCGCGCGAAAAGCCACGCAACTGAAACGCAAAGGTCTGTCACGTTCGGCTATTCGCAGTAAATTAGCGGAACGCCCAGCTGATGCGCCGTTAGTTGATGCGACATTGGTAGAGTTATTCGCAGAAGAGGGAGACGATGCCAACCTTGCATTGGCGGTTGCTAAATTGCGCAGGCGAAACGTGGACGCGCACATCATTACTCGTCGGCTGCAAACCAAGGGATTTTCATTTACGGCCATCAAAAAAGCCCTGTCACAGCCACCTGCATAATTCGCGCTTGGCACGAATACGCTAAGCGTTCAATAATTGTCGTTGTACCTTAGCAAACGCATTCATCGCCAGATCTAAATCATCCGTGCTATGTGCGGCTGAAACCTGTACGCGAATGCGCGCCGTATCGAGTGGGACAACCGGATAAGAAAAACTAACGACGTAGATACCTGCGGCCAATAATTTTTCCGCCATGGCGGCGGCGCGGGGCGCATCGCCAATCATGATGGGGACAATCGGGTGATCACCTTGACGAATAGCAAAACCACGATCACTCATTCCCTTACGAAAATAAATCGTATTGCGGGCTAGTTTATCGCGTAAGACGGTTGAGGAACTCAAGTGTTCGAGAACCCGCAGCGTGGTGTGTGCGATAATTGGGGCGAGGGTATTGGAAAATAAATACGTGCGACTGCGTTGACGCAGTAAATCAATAATGGCTTTGCGTCCCGTGGTAAATCCGCCGCTGGCACCGCCTAAGGCTTTGCCCAGCGTGCTGGTGATGATGTCGATGCGCGATTGAACGCCGTGGTATTCCGGCGTGCCACGTCCGGTGGGGCCGTAAAAGCCAGTGGCATGCGAATCATCAACCATAATTAATGCGTCGTATTTGTCAGCTAAGTCACAAATCGCGGGCAGGTTCGCAATGGTGCCATCCATGGAGAAAACACCGTCAGTCGCGATTAAACGAAAACGCGCGTCGGATGCGGCTTTTAGCGCGTCTTCCAGTTCCGTCATATTATTATTGGCGTAGCGGAAACGTTTCGCTTTGCATAAACGCACACCGTCGATGATCGACGCATGATTCAGTTGATCGCTAATAATCGCGTCTTCTGCGCCCAGGATAGTTTCAAATAATCCGCCGTTCGCATCGAAACAGGAAGAGTAGAGAATCGCATCATCGGTACCGAGAAAACGCGAAACCGCTTGCTCTAAATCCGTGTGCACTTGTTGCGTTCCGCAAATAAAACGCACGGAGGCCATGCCGTAACCCCAGCGTTCTAATCCTTCACGAGCGGCGTTGAGCACCAGCGGATGATTTGCCAAACCTAAATAATTATTGGCGCAAAGATTCAGGACGTTATCACGTTTGGTGGTCGCTATGCGGGCTTGTTGCGTGGTGGTAATAACACGTTCATTTTTACGTAGTCCGGCGTCAGCGATGGCGGATAATTCTTTGGCGAGATGCGCTTCGAAACGTGCGTACATGAGGTTAACCTTCTGCCCAAGTTAAAACCACTTTCCCACAGTCACCACCGCGCATGGCGGCGAAACCCTGATGAAAGTCGGCGAATGGTAAGCGATGGGTAATGACCGGCTGAATATTCAGCCCGGACTGCAACATCACCGTCATTTTATACCAGGTGTCGTACATTTCGCGGCCATAGATGCCCTTAATGGTGAGCATATTGAAAATGACTTTCGTCCAATCGATGGCCATTTCTTTTTCTGGAATGCCGAGCATCGCGATTTTTCCGCCGTGCGACATATTGGCAATCATATCGTTAAAAGCGCTGGGATTGCCCGACATTTCTAAGCCGACATCAAAACCTTCGTCCATGCCGAGTTCTTTTTGCGCGTCGGCGAGCGATTGTTCTTTTGGATTCACCGCACGGGTTACGCCCATCTGTCGCGCACGCGCCAACCGCGATGGATTAATATCGGTGATCACCACATGGCGCGCACCAGCATGACGCACCACCGCGGCGGCCATTAATCCAATCGGTCCTGCGCCTGTAATTAAAACATCTTCACCCAACACCGGAAAACTGAGCGCGGTATGCACAGCATTACCGAATGGATCGAAGATGGATTGCACATCACGCGGAATTGAAGCGTCTTGTAGCCACACATTAGTTTGTGGTACCGCCACAAATTCGGCGAATGCCCCTGGACGATTGACGCCCAGTCCAACCGTGTGTGCACATAAATGCCGACGACCAGCCATGCAGTTGCGACAATGGCCGCAGACGACGTGACCTTCACCGCTGACGATATCTCCGATTTTAAAATCTTTGACGTGTGTACCCACCGCGACAATCGAGCCGACGAATTCATGACCGACGATTAACGGCACCGGCACGGTCTTTTGCGCCCACGCATCCCAATTATAGATATGCAAATCGGTACCGCAGATGCCGGTTTGTAGCACTTTAATTAAGACGTCGTGATCGGAAATAGTTGGGATGGGAACGTCTTCCAGCCACAGGCCTTCAGCGTTGTGAGATTTAACCAGGGCCTTCATCGTTTGTGCCACAGTGGAAACTCCTGAATGCAGTTAATCGTGATGATAAAAAATGAGCCAGAGGTGAGATTTTGATGATACGTGCTCTGCTTAAAAGTAGCAGACGGTGATTTGCCATTAGCGTGTCTGTGGATCTCGTTGCAATGAGATTGATTGTTGGATGCGATTTTTGCCCTCGTTTTGCTCGGCGTTTCCACCCCATGTTTCTGGTTGGACGTTGTCAGCCCTAGGGTTGCGCTGAAAACGGCGCCTTTCATAGTCAAACCATGCGCAATGTGTTGAATTTTATCTTGTCGTTCTTGGCCTTTTTGGTCGGGGCATCGGCATTGATGGCTTATTCCGAACCTGCCGTTGCGTTAGTTTTGCATGATTACCTCAAAACTACCAATGGTTTGATGGTCGGTTTGACGGTTTCCTCGCTGTTTGTGATCTGTCCGCTTTTTGCGTTTTTGCGTTGGTGGCAGGTTTGGCGTCGTTCGCGTGAAATCAGCTACACGACTGAAACGGGCCGTATTTCGGTTAACCTAATTGCCGTCGAAGAGGCGCTCACGCGAGCGATCGAAGGTGAGCCCGATGTAAAAAAGGCGACGGTGCGGGTCTTCGAAGACCGTGTCAAACGATCCATTGTGATTGAGGCCGTCGTGACGTTGTGGGAAGTTTCTAATGTTACCGAGCGCAATCGATTTTGTCAGCGCTTATTGCGTCGGCGTTTTGCGGAATTAATGCCAGAGCAAACGGTGGTTCAGGTGAATCTTAATGTTCATCGCCTAAATCAGCGCCGCAATGAAGATCGTTTAGTTAAGCATCCAACACCGCTGGTGGTTGAGTCGGTGTCGAGTGAAATGTCTCCAACTGGAGGTCATCTGAATTTTCCTTACGAGAGCAAAGATATCTACCAGCCAGCGCCACCCATTGGTGTAGAAATGGCAACGACGGAAGAAGATTTATATGTTGGCCCGAGTTATCCGGTCGTGCGCGATGAGGACGATGAAGTGGGACAGGGCAGTAGCCAAGTTTATACCAC